>DASPSK010000377.1:0-4526 GCA_035623975.1 Acidimicrobiales bacterium
CCAAACCGCAGGTCAGCGCGCTCGGAGGGACTCGAACCCCCAACCTTCTGATCCGTATCGCAGCTGGTCGGTTGTTGTGACAGCGACAGACCAAGACACACCGCTCGTAACCAGCTTTACGGCGCCTTTGGTTCTCACGGAGGTTCTCACGGCGATACCCCAACAACGCTTCGCCGTGCGCGACTCCGAGGGCAATCATGGCAGCGCGTGCGGCGTCGTCCACAACCTTCACGCCCTACACCCCAGGCGACTCCCCGAGGGCAGTCGGTACCGGGCGCCTACCCCATCCGGCAAGCCGGAGCGCCCTCAATTATGGCGCGGGGTCAGCGTGTCGGACCGCACGCGGAGCCGTCTGATCGGGGCGGGCGCCGGCGCCCACAGACCCGCGTTGTCAGGCCCCGATTTTTCATTCTGGACGACCCTCAGGTGTCGCTCCTAAGTGCTCCACCTGTTGAAACCCGGCGGCGACGAGTTCGTTCGTGCACATTCCAAAGCTCTGGGAGGCCCGCAGCCGTGATAATGATACTGTTATAGGAATGGCCAAGCGCCCCTGGGAAGTTGAATTCCACCCAGCCTTCGAGAGATGGGCCTCGTCACTCGGCTAGGCGGACTCAGAGGCACTGCTGGCCGCCATTCGTGTGCTTCGCGACGTCGGCCCCGCTTTGGGGAAGCCGCTCGTCGACAGCATCGAAGAAGCCGCCACCCGAATATGAAAGAGCTTCGACCAAGGTCTACGGGGCGTAGCGAGATCCGCGTGCCGTTTGCATTCGACACGAAGCGCAGGGCGATCCTTCTCGTGGGCGGTTACAAGAGCAGTGACTGGAAGACCTGGTACGACGGCAACATCCCCATCGCTGACGATCGACTTGACGAACACGAACTTCAGATCCAGACGAGGCCAGCCACGAAGACGAACTCGAAGAGTGCCAGATCGAGCGGTAATAAGAAGATCGGAAGACGCTGATGAGCGTGAAGGATTGGGAGCAGAAGGTACTTTCGGCAGACGGGGCAGAGGAACGCGTGGTCGAGATCGAGGAGGAACTCCGGATCGCCACGGCGCTCACCGCGCTCAGAGAGCAAGCCGGTCTTTCACAACGCGAGCTGGCACGGAGGATCGGCGTCTCCCAACCACGAGTAGCGGCGATTGAGCAGGCACGAAATGTCACAATCGAAGTCCTCGAGCAGTACGTCGCCGCACTGGGTGGCCAGCTCGAGGTGGCTGTGGTAAAGGGACGTCGGCGATTCAGACTGCTGGGCCCTCCAAGCAAACGGACCGCCTGACGAGTTGTGCCGCAAACCTGATGAGCTCGACCGCACACCGTCGATCGCCGTTGTCCGTAGATCCCGTGCTCACCGAGCTGAAAGACCAAGTCGAGCATCTCAAGGCGGAGAACGCACGCCTTGAGCGCCTCCTCGGCTTGGTGGGACCTCGTGCACTTCCCGACGAGCCGGCTCGAGCGCCTCTGTTCAGCGGCGCACCGGGTGCTGTTGACCACGCCTCTTCGAGTCAGGACAAGCTCGCCTTCTTTCGCAGTCTCTTCGTCGGCCGCGACGACGTATATGCCGTCCGTTGGGAGAACGAGCGAACCGGCCGCTCGGGCTGGATGCCCGCGGTGGAAGGGGGGTTCCGGCGCGGGCAGCGAAATCGTATGTACCTGCCCCTGACCGACGACGTCGTGACAGCTCACCTGACCGGAGAGATCCATGCCGGTTTGTATCCGCTGATGGCTGGGGATACCTGCTGTCTGTTGGCGTGTGACTTCGACGGGCCTGCAGCCCTGCTCGATGCTCTTGCCTATAGCAAGGCTGCGAGAGCCTTTGATGTCCCCACCGGCCTGGAGATTTCCCGTTCCGGGTCAGGCGCTCACGTGTGGATGTTCTTCACGGGCCCGGTGCCTGCCATGGTGGCGCGCCGGATTGGAGCTGGACTTCTTCGAGAGGCGATCGCAATGCGAGGCGAGCTCGACCTGTCAAGCTACGATCGGCTCTTTCCGGCCCAGGACTACCTTCCGGCCTCGGGATCAATTGGCAACCTCATTGCTCTCCCTTTACAAGGCGACTGCCGCAAACGCGGCACGACGGTCTTCCTCGATCTGGCCACGATCGAGCCGCATCACGATCAGTTCTCGTACCTATCAAGTCTCGAACGCGTCGTTCCGCGGCGGGCGACGGAGCTTGCCGAAGCCCTCAGGCCTCCCGCCGTCGGATCAGAGGTTGTCCGGCTTCGAACGAGCACAGCCACACGCACACATCCCCCCGCGCCCGCTGTCATCCGGGCGCGGTTGTCCGCGTCGTTCTCGATCGAACGGGCCGGACTGCCTCCAGCACTCTTAAGCTCTCTCAAGCATGCAGCGTCCATCCACAATCCCGAGTTCTACAAGCGTGAGAAGCAAAGGAGATCGACCTTCGGGGTGCCTAGATTCATCCGGTGTTACCGGGAGGATCTCGATTTCCTTCACCTGCCCCGGGGTGTGTCCGAGATCGCCGAGGAACTCATTCGCCAGGCCGGTAGCCGTCTCGAGATCGTCGACGACCGGCCTGAGCACGCACCCCTGGAGCTCAAGTTCTCCGGACAGCTCTCCCCGCTCCAAGACGCTGCACTTCAGGAGATGTCAGTTCACGAACTCGGGGTCCTCGAGGCCCCACCGGGCAGCGGAAAGACCGTGGTCGCTTGCGCGCTCATCGCCCGGCTCGGATTGCCCAGTCTCATCTTGGTGGACCGCAGTGCTCTACTGGACCAGTGGCGTGAACAGGTCCATCGGTTCCTTGGGGTGAAGATCGGACAGCTGGGCGGGGGTCGGCGAAAGCAAACCGGCGTGATTGACCTGGCGTCGCTCCAGACCCTCGCTCGGCGCGATGACCTGGGAGAGTTGCTCAGTGGTTATGGCCTCGTCGTCTCCGACGAGTGCCA
Source organism: Acidimicrobiales bacterium (assembly GCA_035623975.1). Classification (GTDB taxonomy): domain Bacteria; phylum Actinomycetota; class Acidimicrobiia; order Acidimicrobiales; family Bog-793; genus JAKACA01. The sequence goes on from DASPSK010000377.1 coordinate 2,912, forward strand.
CCACCTCCCAGCTGCCACCTTCGAGCAAGCCGTTCGTCAGATCCCGGCCCGCCGCTGGATCGGGCTTACCGCAACTCCATATCGCAGTGACGGACTCGACCAAATGATCCTCATGCAATGTGGCCCACTCCGACATCGGGTGCTCGGTGCTGACGACTCCACGTCGAGTCATGGTCCAGTTATCCGTCAGGTTCTCGTCCACTCGACGTCGTTCACTTACGAGACAGAGGCCGCTCCCATCTCGCTCTCGGTACTGCAGGACATCTATAGGGCTCTGGTGGAGGACGAGCAGCGCAGCGCCGCAATCGTCGATGACGTCCGGGAGGCGCTTGAACGAGGCCGCAACTGCCTTGTGCTCACAAGCCGAACCTCGCATGCCGAGATCCTGACGGCGGGTCTGCGCAAGGTCGGACGTACACCTGTCCTGCTCCACGGAGGGCTCGGGGCGAAAGCGAAGCGAGCTGCCGTGCAATCCCTCCGTGAACCGCCCCATGGTGATCCGGTGCTCGCCGTGGCGACGGGACCCTACCTGGGCGAGGGATTCGACTGCCCGGTTCTGGACACGCTCTTTCTCGCCTTTCCTACCAAGTTCAAGGGCCGTGTGGTGCAATACGTGGGTCGCACACTTCGTACCCACCCCGGCAAGACGAGCATCGAGGTCCACGACTACCTTGACAGCAAAGTGCCTGTGCTCGCCTACACCCATCGCGAGCGATGCAAGGGCTACAGGAGTCTGGGTTGCGGCGAGCCCACCTACCTCTAACCATAGGGCTGCCGCGGGCCGCGGCACACCGTCAAAGGGCCCGTGAGGGCCGCGAGCGGCCCAACCCGCCAATAACAACACCCGTAGGGGCTTGAGTCAATGGGTGGCGGACCAGCATAATCGGCGTTCACGAGCGACTCTTAGCGGCGCGTGAACCGTCTCGATATGGACGGCTCAGAGTCAACCTGGAGTCCCGATCAGCCCGCTAGAGATCGGACCTTCTGCACTCGCTCACAATATGGGCGGCGCCGGCCTGGCGGCTCAGCTACCCGCCCGCCGAGGCGCTCGGGCCGTCCTCCGGCCTGCGTCCACCACATGCTCGGCGAAACGCCTCGGCTGAGGGCAGCACAAGGTCGGCTGAGGTCCTTCGCTCAGGCGCCGCTCCCGTCGCCGGCCCTCGTGCTTTTTTCGGCCGTGAACACCGCGAGCCAGCCGCGATGCTCAAGTCGGAGGACGTCTACACCGGGAACCTCGAGCGCCCGACGGAGGCTCGCTGCGCTGAGGAACCGCGAGAACAGGCCCACGGGCACCGCGCCCACCAGCCGGCCGCCCGGGCGCAGTACGCGCGCCATCTCGGCCACGGCCTCGCTCGGCCGCGGCATCAGTTGGAGTCCGAGCGATGTGAACACAGACCCAAAGGACGCGTCCGGGAACGGCAGCGCAAAGACATCGGCTCGCACCAGCAACGCACCTGTGCCACGAGCCGCCGCCTCCCGGAGCATCCCGGCGGCGAGATCAGCACCCACAGCGGGGCGGGGCAGGACGGGGAGGTACTCGCCGGTCCCCGTCGGCACGTCGAGCACGGGCACCATGTCCGGAGGGATCGAGCGCGCCCAGGCAGCGATGGCGTCG
>DASPSK010000145.1:0-9576 GCA_035623975.1 Acidimicrobiales bacterium
TGGGCCTCGCAACGGCCGACCGAGGGCGGGGGCGGATGGGACCCGTCCGTGCGAGCCTCCATCGAACGGGCACCCGTGATCGTCGTGGCCCTGGCGTGGAAGGACGCCTATCTCGAGCGCTACGCCCAGCCGGACAAGGGCTGGGTCGATCGTGACGAGTCCCGTTGGCCCGTGCCGTACTGGTACGTCGATACGGGCTTCCTCTGCCTGCTGATGCTGCTGGCGGCCGTCGACGAAGGGCTTGGCGCCCTCTTGTTCGGGCTGATCCCCGCCGACATCCCCGCTTTCCGGTCGGAGTTCGGCGTCCCCCCCGACCACGATCCCGTCGGGTGCGTCGCCCTCGGTCACGAGGACCCGGCGGCCCCTCGGCGAGATCTTCGTGCCCGCCGGCGGCCGCCTCAGGACGTCATCCATCGCGACCGTTGGTAGCCGTCGGCCGACCGATCGAGCGGCCGGTGCGCCCCGCTCCTGGTCTGGGCCGAGCGGCGGGCATGAACGCCGCCAGGAATAGTTGATCTGTCATCCCGGTTGACGTACCTTAGAGTTGTTACATCAACTAAGGACGAAGGGAAACAACGACATGACCGAAGTGAGCACGGCCCTCGACCTGCCCGGCTACGTGGTAGGCCGATGGAACGTCGACCCGGTGCACTCCGAGGTGGGCTTCAGCGTGCGCCACATGATGGTGAGCAAGGTACGTGGCAAGTTCACGAAATACGAGCTCGAGCTCATCACGGCGGACAACCCGCTCGATTCGAGCGTCACCGCCAGCATCGACCTGGACTCGATCGACACGGGACAGCCGGACCGGGACAACCACCTCCGGTCGGCTGACTTCTTCGAAGTGACGAAGTACCCCACCCTGACGTACCGCTCGACCGGTATCCGGCCGAACGGCGACGACTTCATCCTCGACGGTGAGCTCACGCTGAAGGGCGTGACGAAGCCCGTCTCGCTCCACCTCGAGCTCGGTGGCTTTGGGCCGGACCCCTACGGGGGCACGCGTGCCGGTTTCACGGCCACCGGCGAGATCCTGCGCAGCGACTTCCACGTCGACTTCAACGCCGCGCTCGAGACGGGCGGCGTCGTCGTAGGCGACAAGATCAACCTGCACATCGAGATCGAGGCGGTGCTCGCCAGCTGAAGCCGACGGTCGCCCGGTTGCGCCTCATCGCGGGGCCGGCCGGGCGGGCCGTCGCGTCCGGGGTGTCCTCAGGCGCCCCGCAGTGAAGCCACTTCCGATGCCACCATCTGGACGAGGTTCCCGAGAGCCAGGTTGACGTCGTACTCGTGAAGACCCCATCGTGGCCCGAGGGGCACGTCGCTCACGATGGGTCGGCGATCACCCGGCACCTTGACGACCTGGATGTTCAACCAGGTCGCGCCCCCGGCGGACTCACAGGTAGCCGTGTAGAGGTCGGGGTACTCCACCCAGGGCGCGAGCACGCGACGGGGAGCCGGGAAGATCGGCTGGAGCGCCCCCGTCCCGCCGGACGGCGCGGCCGGGTTGACGCACACGACCTGTAGGCCGGCCGTAGCGGTCTGTCCGGATTGCAGGGAGACGCCCTGTCCTGGGCGGGCGAACAGGCTGTCGGCGGGGGGTGCGCCCATGAAGGACGAATAGGCGATCACACAGCCGGTCTCCTGTGTCGAGCGACAGGCGGGAATGTGCTGGAAGGTGCCGCCGACGAGCTCGCCCGTCGGCACTTCTACGTTGCCCCCGAGGATGATGGCCGAGACGAGGCGCTTTCTCAGCGCCGGGTTCGGGTCCACCTGCGTGCGGAGAAGGTCGATGAGCATGGCCGCGCCCTGTGAGTGACCGATGAAGACGATCGGGCGGCCGTCGTTGTCGTGGTCGAGATAGTCCCGCCAGGCCGAGAGCACGCTCTCGTAGGCGATCTGAACGTACTGATTGCTCGAGAGGCCTTCCTCTTCGAGGCCTGCCAGGGTCTCTTGCCGGTAGATCGGCGCCCACACCCGGCAGACCTGGGAGAAGCGCTCCGCCTGGGCGATCGCTGTCGCCACCTCGGCTGGCTGGATTTTGAGGTTGGCGTTCATGCTCGTTTGCGGGCTCACCGTCGGGTAGAGGTAGAAGCAGTCGACCGATGGCGAGGTTGCCGGCACGACGCGCTGACGGGTCTGCGAGCCATCTGCCACCACGACGGTCGTGCTCAGGTTCCCCGTGCACGGGTCGACGGGGGCGCCTGGCCGGCAGAGCCAGACGGTGGCTGCCGGCGGTGTCGTCGTCGCCGATGCAGTCGTCGTCGTGCTCGCGCCGCCGGCCGAGGTCCCGGTCGAAGTGCCCGTGGACGAACAGGCTCCTGCGGCGAGCGTTGTCAACCCAACTGCAAGGAGGCAGCCAATGGGCACTCGGACCCGGCAACGAGACGTGAGGCCCTGCATCCCGCCGAGGCTAGCTTGGCGCTGGCAGCGCCCTGGGCTTCCCGGCTCGAGCAGCCGGTGTTGGCGGTGGAGCCGACAGGCGCTTTACCGGGATCGACCGCAATGTTGCTAAGTCGCCGCGTTGGGCTCGCCGAGCGAGTGAACGGTGAGCTCGGCGGTCGGGGCGACGGACCTAGAGGCTGCCAGGAGAACGCCTGTGCAGACGAGCGCCGCCCCGGTGAGCTGCCACAGACCCGGGTGCTGCGAGAGCACGACGGCGGCCAGCAGCACGGCCACGGCCGGCTGCAGCAGCAGCATGAGCGACGAGACGGCAGCCGGCAAGCGGGGCAGTGGCGAGGTGATGAGGAGCCAACCCAAGGTCTGGGAGAGGATTGCCAGAGCCAGCAACCATCCGAGCGCCGGCCAGGCTGGAGCGAACTGCAGGGTTCCGGCGACGAGCCCGATGGCAAGGGCGGAGACGGCGGCGCCGGCCGTGGCGTCGCTGAGCGGACCGGCGACATGAGGCGAGCTGCCGGAGACGGTCCGCAAGACGAGGAGGAACACGGCGTAGGCGATGGAGGTGCCGACGCCGTAAAGGATGCCGGCAACGGGGTGGCGGCCGTAGGAGCTGCCCCCGACCGCGCCGGCGGCGAGGACGACGCCGATGGCCACGACGGGGAGGGCTGCGAGAAAGCGCCCGGAGGGTCGCTCATGGAAGACCGCCCACGCAGCCACGGCGACGAAGAGCACCTGCAGGTTCCCGAGCACCGTGGCCACGCCCGCGCCGACGTCGGCTATGGCGTGATTCCAGAGCACGAGGTCGACGGCGAAGGCGATGCCGGCTGCCGCGGCCTTGGCGCGTTGAGCCACGCTCCGGCGCCCGTGACGACGCTGCTCGATCACGGCCACCCCGCAGAGAGCGGGCAGCGCCAGCACGCATCGGAAGAACGCCGTCGTGACAGCGCCGACGTCGGCGAGTTGCACGAGGACCGCCGACGACGAGATGCAGGCAGCCCCGGCGGCCGCCAACAGGAGGGGGCGCCGGTGGGAGGGCGACCGTGGGCTCATACCTCGGTGGAGGGTACCGGGACGGATCGGAGCGGCGCGCCCGGACTCAGCGCCCGCGGCGTGCCTCGAAAGGCCGGTGGCGCTCAGCCGCTCAGTCCGGGTCGTCGACCGGCTTCGCGCTCCGAGATGCGCGCCGCGAAGGCGGCTGCCTCCGTCCGTCTCGACATGCCGAGCTTGGTGAGCAGATTCGACACGTAGTTCTTGACCGTCTTCTCGGCGAGGAACAGTCGGGCGGCGATCTGCCGGTTCGTCAAGCCTTCGGCTAACAGGTCGAGGATCCGTCGCTCCTGGTCCGAGAGGCGGGCGAGGCGCTCGTCTTGCTCGGGTCCGCTACGGAGACGATCGAGGACGCGCTTGGTGAGGATCGGGTCGATGAGGGACTCGCCCTGCCCGACGCGGGTGATGGCCGACACGAGATCGGTGCCCCGGATCTGCTTGAGCACGTAGCCGGAGGCCCCGCCCATGATGGCGGCGAAGAGGGCGTCGTCATCGGCGAAGGACGTCAGCATCAAGCAGCGCAGCTCGGGCATGCGGCTGCGCAACTCCCGGCAGACCTCGACGCCGTCGCCATCGGGCAGGCGGACGTCGAGCACGGCCACATCAGGCCGCAGCGCCGGCACGCGGTTGATCGCCTCCTCGGCCGTTGCCGCCTCACCCACGACCTCAATGTCGCCCTCGGCCTCGAGGAGGCCCCGGATACCGGCGCGGACGACTTCGTGATCGTCGAGCAGAAAGACCTTCAGCATGTGGCGGCGTCCTTGTTGCGATCGGCCGGGGCGTTAGCGGAGAGAACGGTAATACCTTCGCCACACGAGGCGGTAGAGACCCGTCCAGCGGGGGATGGAGCGAAGGCCCGGTATGAAGGGCACGAGGGCGAGCAGCACGGTGAGGACCATCATGATCGCCCAGACCTCGACGTCTCCGTTGGCCGACGTGTTCATAGGGGGCACCTGGTACCACAACGTGTAGAGCCAGAGCCACGCCTGCCCGGGGTAGCTCCCGGTCTCGTTCATCATGCCCCACTGGTTGCCGGTCAGGTTCTGGGCGCTGGCAAGGTTCGGCAGGTAGCCGCCGTCTTGAATAAACAAGAGGGGCTTGGTGTAGTTGGTGTCGTACAGCTGCGGCGAAGCCAGGAGGGCACCGTCGAGCGCACCGCTGCGGGCCATGCTGAGCAGCTGGCTCATCATGAGGCCCACAGGACCGTAGGCGCCGGGTTTCACATTGAAGCCCGTGAACGAAGGGCTCGCGGCGATGGTGGCGTAGGCCGATTCCCAGCTCGCCTGCTGTTTGGCCGAGGCCGCCTTGAACGTGGCGATGGCGGCGTCCAGCGCGGGTGCATTCGGGAGCGTGAGGAGTGGGCCGATCACGAAGTCCTGCGCCGTGTTGATCGGGATGCGAGTACCGGCGAGCGACTCCAACGAGATGGGACCGAGCTTCTGGCTGACTCCAGGTGTCGTTGTGTACGGGGGACCGTAGGACCCTGTGGCGCTCGTGCCGGCCAGCTCGGTGATGGCCGTCTGCAGGAAGTCGGCCGGATCGGCCGTCGACCACGACTTCACCGTGACGGGATGCTCGTCGGGGGAGGAGAAGATCGCCGACAGGGCTGCCACGAGAATGAGGACGACGACGAAGCAGACGGTGACCTCTTTGAACACGTCGTAGCGAACGCTGGGGCCGTCCCATTCGACGACGTCCCGGTCGGGGTTGAAGGTCTTGTGCTTCACCGCCCCTCACCGTCCTCCGGATTTCCCGTCGGGGAGGGGCCGGTCACGGTGGGTCCGCCCCCTCCGGCAGCTGTCCCGACGGCAGCCGCGGAACCGTCGGGCGAAGAGATCTCAGTGGTCGTGGTGTCATCGGCGAAGCCGATGTCGCCTGCGGGCAGAGCGCGGGTGGAGGCGAGGGCCGGCTCGGGCCTCGAGAACGGCGGGACGACACCCCGACGGCGCACGAGAAGGACGTGAATGCCGACGACGACGGCCACGACGAGGGGAAGAAGGAGGACGTGCCACAGCAGCATCTGGCCGAAGTTGAGGACATTCCAGAACGCTCCGGCGCCTGTGGAGTTGATCCCGTCCTTGGCCTGCGTGCCGATCCACTCGGAGTCGAAGTTCTGCTGTGAGAGGTATCCGGTGAAGGCATTCGCGATCGAGATGACAAACGCGAGAACCCCCGTGATCCATGTCGCCCGCCGACGACCCCGCCAGGCCGCCATGAAGAACTTGCCCCAGAGGTGGACGACCATGAAGAAGAAGAAGAGCTCCGTGCCCCACAGGTGCATGGAGTTGAAGTAGAGCCCCACGCTCGAGCTGTGGTACCAGGCGGGGCCCTCGATGGCGAGGACGGCGCCCGAGAGGAGTACGACGGCGAAGGCCGCCAGAGTCAGGGCTCCGAAGACGTAGATCCACGAGGCGACGTAAGCAGGCTGGCGGTCCGGCAGCAGCCTTTCGGGCGGAAACGACCCAACAGCTCGGGCGCGGAAACGTCCGGTCCACGTCGGCCGGTCGTCCGGCGAGACGGCGACATCGGCCTCGCTGGCGGTGGTGGTCATGGCTCAGCGCCGCCCGCCTGCTCGCTGGGGGTGACGGTTGGGCGCTCGGCCTCATGGCGGCTCACCGCCTGCCCGTGGAAGGGCAGGACCAAGGCCAGCACGAAGGTCACGAGCATGAGGACGATGACGATCAGATTCGCCACCGAGATCTGGACGGCACCCCAATGCAGGTAGTGCCCCCGGTGGTTCAGGTTCACGAGCGCAGATAGGACGTAAATCATTAATCGACCTCCCCTGACGATGAGGATGCCTCAGCTCAGGCAACCAGGCTAGGGCCGAAGGGCCCTTCACACGGGGACCCGTCCTCCGTCACACGTCTCAGAAGTGTCCCCTGCCCCTTCACGTGGTGACCTTCGGCCCTGGGAGCCTGCGTATGTAAGCAGCACGATGGAACTGCAGGAGGTGACGACGATGGAGGCAAGTGAAGAACGGTCCCAAGTCCTCCGGTCGAACGAGATGCCCTGCAAGGGCAGAGTGGTCGTCGGGGTCGACGGGTCTCCCTCCGCTCATGAGGCGTTGCGGTACGCGGCTGCGGTCGCAGGCTGGCAGCACTGGACGCTCCACATCGTGCATACGTGGTACATCAGCTACCCGCTGTCGCCCTTCGCGGGCCTCGAGGTCGCCGACATGATGGCGGCGGAAGCCGACGTTGCGACCAGGACCGTCCACGACGCCGAGAAGGAGGTCCTCGGCGACAACTGCACGCTTGACATCCGGCACTCGATCTGCGAAGGGGCGGCGGCAAAGACTCTCATCGAGGCGAGCGAGGGCGCCGACCTCTTGGTAGTGGGCAGCCGCGGGCACGGCGGATTCGCCAGCCTGGCGCTGGGTTCGGTTGGTCAGGCATGTGTGCACCACGCTCACTGTCCAGTGCTGATCGTCCGGCCGAAGACGGGCGAGGCAAAGCCGTGAGCGGCGCAGTGGCGGGCGAGCCGTTTGGAGGTGTGCGGGGGCCCGAGCCGGGGGGGTCCGGGCGCCGGCACGCCGTGTTCATCAGCGACTTCATCCATCTCGGTCTGCCCTTCCCGCAGCTGGCGGCGTCGCTGCTCGATCCGGGCGGTCCGTGGCTCGCGGCTGCGCAGCGCTCGGCCGCTCAGCAGCGCTTCACCGTGACGGCGGGCGAGCCGCGGCAGTTCGGCACCGTCGTCATCGTCCCCATGCACTGGGAGCCGATGGCCCTCGAGCGGCTCGTGCCGGCCCTCGACGCCGACATCGAGCTCTCCAGCCTGGGCGCCGACCACTGCCGCCTCTCCCTCAGCGGGCGGTACCGCCCACCCGTGGCGCCGTTGCACGCCGGCGTCGACCGCTCGGCGATGCACCGAGTGGCGGAAGCCTCGGTGCGGGACTTCCTCGCTGAGATCGCCGTCGCTCTCCAGTCCCCGCGGACTCCCAAGCCACCGGTCCGGGTGATGAGTGCGGGCGAGAGGAGTCGAACCTCCACCCCCGAGGGGACCGGGTCCTGAGCGCGCAGAGGACTTCGAGCTCGTACTCACACTGATCTCCTGGTGGGGTCGATGTGCCGGCGCGATCACGGTGGACGGACTTCCTCGTCGGTCTCGCCGGGAGGGAGTCAGAAACCGACACAGGGTTCCAGGGGCTCGGCTGAGCTTGGCGTCCAGGGTCGCCAGCGGAGCGTCGAGCAGTTCGGCCGGCGCGATATACGACGCCTCGTACGCCGTACGACCTCCCGTAGCTCCCAGACCCGTCTGTCGAAGGGTGCGTGCCCGCATCGTGAGGCGACGCCAGGACCTTGCCTCGGCCCGAGACGACGGGCTAAGGATATGCCGATGACGAACATAGCTACCGCGTCCCCGCAGTCGACACATATTGGCTGGATCGGGACCGGGGTCATGGGTTCGGCTATGTGCGGACACCTGCTGACAAACGGCTACGCGGTGACGGTATCCACACGGACTCGGTCTAAAGCCGGCGCGCTCATGGGGGCAGGCGCCCAGTGGGCCGACACACCCGCCGAGGTGGCGGCAGTCAGTGACATCGTCTTCACCATGGTGGGGTTCCCGGCCGACGTGCGCGAGGTGGTACTGGGGCCGCAGGGCGCGCTGGAGGGGGCTCGGGCCGGCACGGTGCTGGTAGATATGTCGACGAGTGAGCCGGCGCTGGCCGAAGAGGTCGCCGCGCTAGCAGCGGAGCGCGGTGTGTTTGCACTCGACGCGCCCGTGTCAGGTGGGGACGTGGGCGCCCGAAACGCCGCCCTGTCGATCATGGTCGGCGGTCCGGCCGAGGTCTTTGACGCCGTGAGACCGTGCTTCGAGGTGATGGGGACCACCGTCGTGCGCCAGGGCGAGCACGGTGCTGGACAGCACACGAAAATGGTGAACCAGGTGCTGATCGCCGGCAATATGGTGGCCGTCTGTGAGGCCTTGCTCTACGCCTATCGGGCGGGCCTCAATTTCGAGAGCGTGCTCCCTTCGGTGAGCGGGGGTGCCGCGGGCAGCTGGTCGCTTTCGAATCTGGCACCCCGGATGATCGCCGGCGACACAGCCCCAGGGTTCCTCGTCGACCACTTCGTGAAAGACATGGGCATCGCTTTGGCCGAGGCGAGCCGGATGCGGCTCTGCCTGCCCGGTTTGGCGCTCGCCCATCAGCTCTACGTGGCCCTGCAGGCCCAAGGAGGTGGGCGCGATGGCACGCAAGCGCTCATACGCGCCCTCGGCTCCATGTCCGGTCTCGACTGGGAAGCGCTAGCACGCACGTGAAGGCGAAGGAGAAGCTGTGGCCCGATTTGATGACAAGACAGTGGTCATAACCGGCGGGGCTCACGGCATTGGGCGCGCGAGCGCGCTGCGATTCGCCTCCGAGGGCGCGAGCGTCGCCGTCGTGGACGTGCGCGAAGAAGAAGGCCGTCGTGTAGCCGAGGAGTGTGGCCGCGCCGGAGGCAGAGGCATTGCTTACCGAACCGACGTGTCCGAGGCAGCGGAGGTGGCTGACGTCGTCCAGCGGATCGTGGATGACCTAGGCGGCATCGACGTTCTTCACTCGAACGCGGGACGGCTAAGGGCGGGAACAGTCCGCGAGGTGGACTTAGAGGAATGGAACCTCACGTTCGCTGTCAACGTCACGTCGATGTTTCTGATGGCACGGTCGGTGGTGCCGAGCATGCAGGCGAGGGGCGGGGGAGCCATAGTCACGACCGGCTCGATCAGCGGCCTCTTCGGTGAGCCGGCCCTGGCTGCGTATACGGCATCGAAGGCGGCCGTCGTCAATCTCACGCGCCAGCTTGCTGTCGACTTCGCCAGCGAGGGTATTCGAGTGAACTGCGTGTGCCCAGGTTGGGTTGACACGGGCTTCAACGATCCACAGTTCGCTCACGACGGACTGTCTGATCACGATGTCGCGACGCTGATCGAGCGGACGGTTCCCATGCGGCGCCAGGGGACTCCGGAGGAGATGGCTGCCGCTGTGGCGTTCCTGGCCTCAGAGGACGCCTCTTACATCACAGGTCAGACCTTGGTGGTGGACGGGGGCCTGCTCTGTCACGTGTAGCAGGCCGTCGCAAATGCTCTGCCTTCTGCCTATTCGGAGTCGCCACAGGCGGCCAGCACGGCTCGAACCTCTCG
>DASPSK010000151.1:0-8451 GCA_035623975.1 Acidimicrobiales bacterium
GACCTCCCCACCAGGGGATCGCAACGTCGAGCTCGGGAAAGCCGGCGTCGATGAGCACGGGCGTATAGGTGCGAAGGGCGAGATCGACACGCACGTGGTCCTCGGCGACGTTCACCGTTCCGGTGTGGTCGAGGAAGTGCCGCCAGATCCGATCAGGTGTGGCGAGCTCGTAGCGGGGGAGCTTTCGCGCCAGCAACCGGTAGCAGTTGCCGGCGAGCACGGTGCACGTCGTGTCCAAGTCCCCATTGAGCGGCAGCCCCGAGGAGAGCGCGTTCAGGTGGAAGCCCGAGATGTCGGCGTCGAGCTCGTTCTCGATGACCATGCGCTCGGCGTAGCGGCTGAAGAGGTCCTTCGCCGGGCTGGTCAGATCGTTCGTGACCAGCAGCGTCGGGTTGTCGTGGCCGATGTTGCGCACGGCGATCTGTCGCAGCGCCTGTCCGATCCCCTTCAGGTGGACCATGTCCTCGTGGACCTGCGGGTGGCGGTAGCGGCCGGCACGACGGATGGCATAGCTCGTCCACGCCGACGCGGGCAGCGCCCCGAGGCGCTCGAGCTCGCGCCTGCCGCGTTGGCGCAGGGTCAAGAAGGCGAGCTGGCGCCCGCACAGCTCGTCCAAGACGGCGTAGTTGGTGAGCTGGGAGTCGAAGACCAGCAGCCCCGGGTCTCCCCCGGCGACGCCCTGCCAGTACTGGGCGAACGCGAGCACCTCTTTGGCCTGCTCGGCCTTGGTCAGGTCCGCGTTGGCGTAGACCATCTCGGTCGAGGCGTGATCCTGGGCGAAGAAGGTGAGGACGCTGCGCGTCCGCTGGCTGCGTGCGGGCACGTAGTGCTCCTCGAGGGGCACCTCGGCCCCGTGGTGGCGGATCGCGTGGAAGTCGAGGTTGAACCTCGCCTCTCCCGAGTAGAGACCAAGCTCGATGGCCCGGCGCGCCAGCGCCTCCAAGAGGGCGAGGTTCGAGGCACGCCGGACCCGGTAGGAGTAGCTCGTGAGATGGGTCGCCTTCGGGAGGGCGCTGAGCCCGAGCAACAGGCCGAGCCCCGGATCGCCGCCGAGCGGGAAGGCGTTCGCGACCCGCCCGTGGCGCGAGCATTTGAGGAGCAGTAGCGAGCCGATCGACTGCAACGAGGACAGGACGCGCGTCGAGGGGTAGTGGGCGGCGCCCACGAGATCGTCGAGCCCGAGCGCCACCAGCTCGGGGAGGAACAGGTAGAGCCCTGCGTGGTCGCAGTCGAAGCGGGAGCCCGCCGGCCACGAGGGGATCGCTCGGGCGCGCACCGCGTCGAGGCGCGGGACCGGGCCAGACGATCGACGCTCGAGGCGCTCGATCCCCTCGGCGTGCAAGATCCCCCACACCGTCGGCACCGAGACCGGCGTCCCCTCGCCGACGAGCGCCGCCGCGATCTCGGTGACCGAACGCTCAACGGGATAGCCTGATTACGTATCATCGTTAGGACGCGATGTGGCTGCGCGAAGTGGCACTCACCATCCACGTGGTGCGTGTACTTCACCTTGTGAAATGTCACAAAACCCTGATCGCGCAGTGAAAACAAGCGAGGCCCTCTGCGAGAAGCTGGCCCGCCAAGGGGCGCAGGTGATCGTGGCACAGTCCGCGCCTAGCCTTCCTGGCGATGGTGACCGTCGGCGCCCTGCTGGAGTCTCTGGCGTGCAGCTACCTAAAACAGTGCGGTGCGATAAACTTCAGGCATGCCGACGCCTCAAGGACCGCTGGCAGCAATTTGCCGCATAGCAGCCTGCTTGAGCTTGAGTCTTCTGGTCTTGGCTGGCTGCGGTGGGGGGGGTCCCAACCCTGGAGTCCACACGGTTGAAGTTACAGGAATTGTCTCCAATGCTACAGGTACCTGCATTTTTACCCATGAGCCGGGTTTAGGAGTCTGGGTTCACGACGGCTATCTCTGCACCGGACATAAGCTGGGCCGCAAGGGGCAATGCGTAGCATTCACCGCGTCGAACGCCAACGCGGCAGTTTCTTCTCTTCCGTCTATCAGCAACTTGGGGATCGCGCCGAGGTCTCGATGTTCATGAACTGTAGTCTCGATGTTCATGAACTGTAAGAGAGTGGAACTGTAAGAGAGTGTTGGCTCGCTCTACTCGCGTTCTATCATGCCTGCCTTAGGTTTTGACCCGATCAGACACCTTGCCCTATATCCGTGGACTGACGCCTTATTACTATTCACATTCACCCGAAGCCTTCCACGTGTTAGTGACATTTTCGCCGTCGTTGGAGAAGCCGCCATACTCCGCGAGAAGCGGAGGTACGCCCGTCCCACTACTATTCAAAGTATTGTACATATCCCAATCCACGTAAACCCATTCGCCAGGGCCTTTGTAGGTTCCGTTAATAGCGACCTCTGCGTCTTGGAACGCTGTCGTAGAGTCAGGTGCAAGTGGAGGCTCAGTGCAGATTGAGGTTTCGGTTCTCTCAAGAATCAGCTCTGCGCTCTCGCCATTATAGCCAGCTGAAGACTCACCGAAGGAAGAGTAGTCTCCGGTTGTCGTATCCTCAAGGAAGAACTCCATTTTGGATCCGTTTAGATATATATCCGTATACATAAGGTCATCGGCTGATACTCCCCAGCTGAGGCCTTGCTGACTGTATCTTGGGTACACTTCCCACCACGGATAATAATCAAGAGTAACTCCCACGCATCCATTTCGTCCGACGATTGGCGTCAGATCTTGCTCTGTTCCGGCTTGAAAGAGTTCGTCTGAGGATGCGTATCCTTCATCTAGACCTGCCCAACTCGACGACACATACTGTTCGTTCAAGCTTTGGCAGGCGTCAGGGAGCTTGGGCACGGTCCAGTAAGTGAGGACCTCTTGGTCATTGGATCCGCTTGGTGTGTCCATCGGACCCGCCCAGTTGGAGCTATCAACAACAGTGGCCGAGATGCGCGGCTCCTGAATGAAACAAGGTGGGTAATAGTGGAGTGCTCGGCGATAGGCGGGCAGAACCTGCGCTTCAAGACTACGGGGTAGCTGGTGAAAGCCGGCTCGGACAAACTCCGACCAGGTGGCTGTGCCGGGATCGAACCCGGAGGGTGGTGGATATCCAATCGCACCATCAGTCGACCATGAATCAACGGGTCGACTCGCGGCAGCATGCGGCCAAACCATGCAAGTCCCTAATGAAGAGGAGGACTTGCCGGGAGGAGAGCCTCCAGCGCTTGCGGGTGAAGCAGTCAGGCTCACCGTAGCTATCAACGTTGGCAGCGCAACTGCAAAAACAGCCCATCGGAACCTTCGGACTAGTGGAAGCAGGCACGAAAACATATTCAGCCTCCCGTCAACGGCGCATCCCGATGATGAAATTTTACAACCACGCACGTCGACTGGGGAACAGTCGCCGGACGAGCAGGTTTCCGGGCGGCTTTGGCTTGGGTGGTCGAGGCGTGAACAACCGCACTATTTTAGCTTAGCAGGACCGTCCGGGCACGTCTACGAGGCAGCTGCCGGCCACGCAGGGCTCACGCTAGGGCCTCGAGAAGGATGCCCACGCTCCCCAGACCGCTGCAAGCGGGCTGGGTACCTGTCGTCTCCCAAGAAAGAGAGACAGGCCAGTCCTCCTGTCCATGATTGACATCGATCCTGTGAGCTTTGGGGGGCCCTTGTGAATCAGGGTTGAACCCACCGGGCTCCTTCGCCTCGTGGCAGCGATCGTAGGGCAACGACCTCACCGGTGTCGGGGTTGACGACCTCACCGAAGGCCCACAGCATCTGGCCGCGGAAGCCTTCCCACGTGGCGTACCCGTGCGCCTGGCGTTTTTGGTTCTTTAAGAGATGATTGAGGCTCTCGGCGATGCCGTTCGAGGCGCCGCCGCAGACGGCGTAGTTGACGATCTCTTCGCGCCAGGCCTCGAAGGTCTTGGCGACGGTGATAAAGGCGGCGATCTTCGAGAGCCGGCACGAGGCGATGAAGATGTCGATGGCGATGGCGAAGCTGGCGGTGTCGCCGGACTTGCCGATGGCCATGGCGGATCTGAAGGCCTCCTTCAGCTCGTAGGCACGGCCGAGCTCCGGCTCGAGGTTCGTGGCGTCGTAGATGAGGATCCGCTGGCGAGCCCCTTTTCTCGTGCTGTCGTTCTCGACCTCGTCGCGGGGGCGCTGGATGGCAAAGCGCACCTGCTTGAAGACCTTGGCGAGGCGCGGGCTGTCGGCCCGGCAGCGGTTCCAGGCCTTTCGGCGGACCTCGGTCAAGGCGTAGGCGACACGGCGGTGGAGGTGGAAGGCGTCGGCGACGATGACGGCGTTGGGGAAGAGCACCCTGACGGCCATGCGGTAAGGGGCGTGGCAGTCGATTGTGACAACGCGGACTGGGCCCGCTCGCCGTGGCTGTAGAGGTGGGCGAAGAACATCACCGCCGAGGCGTCCCGCCCAGGTGCGAGGTCGATCACGACACCGCCTTCTGGGTCGGAGAAGACCGTCGCGTGGACGAAGTTCTTCCGAACACCGCACTCGTCGATGGCGAGGTGCTGTCCGAGGCGGCCACAGTGGCGGTAGAAGGCGGCCTGTCGCTTCTTCCCGACGGCAAGGCGCAGGTAGTGATGGGGGACGCCAAGATCGATCGCCACTCGGCGCGTCGCCCGCCCTCGCTGCAGATCGGCGAAGAAGGCGAGGGCCCGCTCGCTCGCCCCGCCCCGGCCGATGCCCTCGAAGCGCTCGTCGAAGCTCCGCTGCGCGCAGTCCTCGAACTCGCAGACGAAGCGGCGCACGCAGATCGACAGCGTCACCACCACGGTGCGCACGACGTCGATCACATCGCGCCAGCCCGTGCCGTTGGTAGTCGCTGACGGCCGCTCACAACTCGGGCACAGTGCCACCGGGTGCTTCCCGGCGACGTGCACAACGGGACGGCGTCCGTCCTCGTCGATCGTTCGGAACACGTTCATGTCGCGCCTTCGAAGGCGCAGGTTGATACCGTCGGCCACGGTCCTTGGCTCCTTGTCTCGATTCCGTTCAGAACCGAAGCTTTGGAGCCAGGACCACCTTCAGTGGTGGATGCTCGCCGAGATCACGGCGTCGGGCTCAACCCTCGTTCGCAAAGACCCGCTTTGGGTCACTTCCTCGCCGGAGCTGTACACGACCTGACCTCAGCCGCAAGGTGATGGACCCCGATATCCCCTTCCAGTCAATAACCCCTCGCCGGGCCCTCGCCCTGTTGAAGGAGGTGCGCATGCAGTGTGGGGGTCCGATTATCCACTCGAGCCTGGGGTTAGGCAGCTACGACCGAAGCAACCGAGAGTTCCCAGTTCATCCGATCGTCGACTGCGCGGATACCACCGTCGACATGATGCTGAAGATTCGCGACGAGCCGAGCGATGGTGTTGCCGCAACCGCCTGCGCGGAGATGCACCCGCAGCATCTCTCGGCTGACCTCGATCCTGATCCGCTGTCCCACGTGAAGGTCAACCCCTTCGATCTCCGCGTAGTCGTCGGAGGCGTTGTCGACCATCCCCCAGAGACGAAAAGGCTCGCGCGACGACAGGAGGTCGTCCAAGAACGGCTCTAGATCGGGCAGAGCTCGGCTAAAGCGCAGTTCGATGGGTCCACCCAAGATGCGACCGCCGCCCTCATCACCTACCGGCTCAAACCCGAGCGCCAGACTCTCGGCTGCCTCAACCAGCCGGCGGTAACGGCTGACTACCTGTTGGACAACTAGCTCGTGAAGAGTGAACGACTCCCCCTTCGCTACGAAGAGAGCCGTCCTGTTGACGGCTTCCACGACGTAGCCGAGGTCAGGGTCGGCGACAGCGACCTCGAGCTGGCTCAGTGATATCGCGTGCGCGTGATCACGCTGTCTCGAGATCAGGTCAAGAAGGCTCTGAGACGCCCGGCCGCGCACCATGACCGAAAGTTCCTGCACTTCATCCGCTGGCAGAACCCTCCGCCCCGTGAAGTTGGTCTTTATCCAGTTGGGCGGTGTGTCGCGCTGGACTCGACGCAGATGTGCCGAGGGCAGCCACACGAAGTCCAGATCGCGTCGACGGGCGACGGCACTCTTTAGAAAGGCGTAGGTGGCGGCCGTTGAACTCCTGGTGTGAAAGGACCAGAACCTTGGATCAAGGTGATCGACGGTGATCGAGAGATCCGATGAGAAGAGCTGGTGAAGGGATCTATCGTCAGTTTCGCGACTAGCCCCCGAGCCGAACACATCAGCCAAGAACGCTGCGTCGTCTCCGTCGGCGTGCGTCTCCAGCACGAAGGTCTTCCACGGAGAGGTATCGGGCGACCGGAACTGACTCTCGAGCTGCTTTCGGTTCAATTCTCCTCCTCTCTTTCGTCTTCGTCCGCCAAGCTGAGTTCTCGTTCGAGATCCAAGTCATCGAAGAGCGCCTCCTGAATTGCCGCGATACCTGGTCGCGGGTGGGTCTGGAAGCGACTTGCGATGGCCTGATACCTCTGTGTCCGCCCTCTTGGATCAAGATCTTCAGGGTTGCCACTGAGCTTGATGATGGCGTACGGCCGTGTCATCGTGGCGGCGCGGAACTCAAAATGCTGCTCATCGGCCTGAGCGGCGCGCTGCGCGGCCGCTTCGACTCGCTTGATCAGGTGCCGGCGGACGCCTTCAGGGTAGATGTTCAGGTAAGAGATCGAGCGTTCGGCAAGGACTATCACGGAGACGTCGTCCGTCCTGAGAGACATCTCTGCTACAAGGGTCGGGAACACGATCTCGTCAAAGTCCTCATCGGCGGATTCGATGTCCACCACGATGATCCCCGGTGGCGGGCCCGGCAACGGAATGGGACTTTCGAACATGGCGGCGAGATCGTCGTCGTTGAAGTCGGCGCCGACAGCGCGAACGTCGCTGTCGCCGACTGACACCAGCGGAAACGCGCAGTCGGCTTGGTGGAGACCGAGGAGAATCCGATCCTCGTGCGATCGGAGACACGCGTACACGGTCTGACAGGTCGGTTCCTCGTCTGCCGTGAGGTTCACTTTGGTCGCACGCACCAACCACAAGGGATCGGCTAGCTGATACCGGGCTGCCTGGTCTTCGTCAACGTTCGCGCCACTCTTCGCCTCGTGCAGAAGGAACCTGTTGTTGCTGGGACGAAATCCCACGAGATCGGCTGGTACTCGGTCGTCGTCGCCGACCACGACGGGCAGTTCGAGCGCCTCGAGTCGGTAACCGACGTCATAGAAGGGCCGGGGCCAAGACGTCTGTACGGTCGAGTACATCGCGATGACCGCATTGATCGGGATGAATCGCTCTTCCATGATGGCCTGATCAGCGTACGCTGCCCGACACCAGGGCCGACGCGTGCAGTGGCGGGTGAGCGACACCGTCGGCGTCGTCTGCGCCACCGCACCTCGCCTGGAGGTGGCTACATCCGCGGATCAAACGAGGGCACGTCAGGCCGTTCGGGCGTGGCCGTCGACGGTGTCACCGGCTGGCGGAGACGGACAGCGGTCCGTCCGCTGACCGGCGGTCGGAGAATGCCGTAAAGGTCGTTTCGGTACTCGTCGAGGCCGCCGGCAAAGCCGGAGGCGGTCCGCTGAAGACTCCAGGCCTCTTCGATGAACTGCCGGGCAGTTGTTTCCTGACGCTCGTGGCGGGCGGTGAGCTGCTCGAGCGTGGCCTTCTGCCCAGCGACGAGGTTGTCGAGGCGCGCCACTTCAGGCGCCACGTGGGTTCCTCAGCGTTTGAGCGCTTGAGCCTCGCGTTGGATGCAGCCGTCGAGGTGCTTTGCTGAGCTGCGTCGGTCGCGCCAGCTGTGGCTGTTCTCAGCTGCCAGCCGTGCGACCGCTCTGGCGATCTGGGCGGAAGCGAGCTCGGCTACGGCTCGCCCGGCGTCGGTGTGTTGATAGACGCCGCCTCCCGAAGCGAGATCGGCTCTCGCCTGTTGCGTCCGAGCAAGGGCATTGCGAGCCTCGGCCAAGGACGGGGCGACCTCTGGTGGCCTGATGGCGGCCAGAGCGCCGGCAACGAACTTGGTCTCGGCGTGGGCGACAGCCGCGATGCGCATCTTGTCCTCTTTCCCCAGGTCGGCGACGGCCTCCCTCGTCAGCTGATCGGAGGCGGGCAGCCCGGTGTCGATGGCCCAGGTGGGCGTGCGCTCGCTCGACCAGTCCCGCCGCAGGTCCTCGGCAGCTTGGCCGAGGTCGTCGGCAACCACCCAGGCGTGGGAGGACTCACGAGCCCTGCTCATGGCCACATACGCCAGTTCGCGTCCCCCGCCGTCGGCAAAGAGGTGGGCTCGGTCAAAGGTCGCACCCTGGCTGCGGTGAACGGTGGTGGCATAGCCGTACCCGAGCCGGTCGGCATTCGCCTCCTTTCCGCTGAGGCGCACCGTGCGCCCGTCACTGGTGCGGATATCGAGTGTCCCCTCGACAGCGTGAACTGCTTCGACCACGGCCCGCTCCGAGGTGACCAGTCTGCCGCCCTGGCCGGGGGCGAGCGTGACGACCTCGTCGCCGGCTCGGTAGGCGTT
>DASPSK010000427.1:0-2822 GCA_035623975.1 Acidimicrobiales bacterium
AGGACCTGCAGTCCCGCGGGATCACCTACGTGCCGGATTACGTGGCCAACGCCGGCGGCATCATCAACATCGCCTACGAGCCCGGAGGCTACGACGCCGCCGCCGCCAGGGCCTATGTCAGCCGGATCTACGACACCGTCACCCTCCTCTTCGAGGAAGCCGGCCGCAGCGGCGAACGACTCAGCGTCATCGCCGACCGGATGGCGGAGGCGCGCATCGCAGCCGCGAGCGCCACGATTGCCTGAAGGCGCTTGAGCGGGGCGCCCCGCTACGACCGCCCGGCTACGACCGCCCCCGCTACGACCGCCCCGCTACGACCGCCCGGCTCGGGGGCGGAGCTCGAGGTCCTCGTCGACATCGACCCACTTCGAGGCCGCCCAGCCGGTGTCATTCCAGCCCGTGATCACGAGCATGAAGAGGATGAACTGGAGGATGTGCACGCTCGTGCACCAGATGCAGATGTGGTGAACGGCCAGCAGCTCGACGGCCACGAGGTAGACGACCATGGCCATGCCGGCGCAGGCGGCTGCGAGCCGGAGCTGAGCGAGGCGAAGTGACTCCGAGCGCCACATCACCGGCAGGTCGATGACGAGCATGAAGAGGAAGAAGACGGCCCCGTAGAGGGCGACGGGCAGGCCGAGGATCGTCGACCAGCCGCTCGTCAGCACAGCCTGACAGTCGATCGTGCCGCTAGAGCCGCGGCCGAAGGGGCAGATGTTCACGCCCTTCGCCCCGGCCGTGTAGTGGCTGTAGGTCAGGTAAGTGGCGATGGCGAGACCGAGGAGCGAGACGATCGTGGCCGCGATCGGCCGCCAGCGGCTCACGACTTCGGCAGGAGCTTCTCGGCTGCTTTGATGACCGGAGTATTGCAGACCGACGCCGGCTTGCCGCCGGTCATCTCACAGATCGCGGCCGTGTAGATGTTCGCCGTGGCGAGGATGACCTGTCCGGCGGACGTCAAGGGCTTCGCCTGGATGTTGTTGATGATCTGCTGCCACGTCAGCGGGCTCCAGCCGAGGGCGGGGTTGGCGTTGGTGCCACTGCCGAGGTTGATGTTGGTCGGTGAGTAGAGGGCACCGGAGGAGACCCAGCGCCCTCCCCAGTCGAGGAAGGGAATCCCTCCTTGCGCGGTGGAGGGGAAGTACGGAGGACCGTCGTATTTGGCGAACAGGGCGGCATCGGCCTTGCTCGGCACCTGCAGGGTCGTGTACTGCTGCCCGTTCGACTGCACCGGGCAGGAGTAGTTGGTGGGTGTTGCGATGCAGACGTTCGTCGTGAACTCGGTCGAGTCGAACGATACGTAGGGGCTGGTGTAGTGCGCCTTGGCGAAGCCCCAGGTGTGTGTGCTCGCCCACGAGTCGTCGGGGGAGGAGCCGCCGATCTCGAGGCCGCTGAAGGTCCCGAACCGGCTGAGGGCGATGATGAGCGGCCAACGGGAGGCTGCACAGTACGGGCAGTACTCGGCGCCCATGTAGACGAGTACGGGCTTGCCCCCGCTCGTGATTCGCGGCTGCTTCGGCGTCGCCACGAACACACTCGTATTGACGGTGACGTTGCCTGGACCGGCTCCGTCGAGACCGGCCGCAGCCAGCTGGGACGCCGGGACATGGGTGACGGCGCTCACGTAGGCGGCGGGAGCCGGCGTGAAGGGGACCAGGTTGCTGGGCGTACCGCCGCCGCTGAGCAGCGAGATGACGACGATGATGATGACGGCGAGGGCGACGAAGGCGCCGCCGAAGATCCCTGCCGTCTTGCCCGTGCTCCGAGCCTGTGGCCGGCGCTTGCGGGGGTCACCCCTGCCGCTCGGCCGCGAGCCACCCCGGGCCGGTGGGCGCTTGCCGCCCGACCGCGGCTGGCTCAGGCGCTCGCGGGCACGCTCCTCCGAGGAGGGGCGCTCGGGAGCAGAACCGTTCTCCTTCGGCGCCTGCACCGGCTTGGCGGCTGCCGGGGCACCCGAGCGACGGGTCGCCGCCGACCGATTCCCGGTGCCGGGCGGCCGCCGGTTGCCGCTTCCGGACTTGCGGGGGCTCCCGCTCTTCGCCATCTTGGTGAGGTTCCCTTCGTGGGTCTTGCGAGTGGCCTCGTCGATCGAAGGCCTTCGGACGCCACCTGGCGCGCCACGAGGCTACCGCCCCGCGGATGCCCTCGCGTCGTCGGGTGGAGGCTCGAGGCGGCACGGGGGTCCTGGCGGCGAATGCGTAGGCTCCTGCTGTGCCGTTGCGCCCTCCGAGCGTCGCAGCTCTGGTGATGACGGGTGTGGCGGCGGCCGATTCCGTCGTGGCCGCGACGGCTCGGCCCTTCACCTGGCGGGCAGATGTGGCAACGGCCGTCGGGATCGCCGGTATCACCCTCGTCGGGCTCGTGCCCCTCTGGCGCCAGCGCCGCCGTCTCGGGCCGCCCGCGACGGCGAGCCCTCAGGTCCCCCGTGCCGCTGCCGTCGCCTGGACGACTCTCGCCGCAGCAGTCGTGGCCTTCGAGCTCGTCAACTTCTTCGCGAGCCCGCGCTCGCGGCACCCCACGATCAGTTCGCTCCTCGATGTGCTCACCGGCCACGAGGTGTCGCGAGGCTTGCTGTTCGCCGCGTGGCTGGCGGCGGGCTGGTGGCTGTGGGGCCGCACATGAGAACGCTCACACTCGTCGTCTGGGGCATGCTCGTCGTGGCCGCTGCCGCCCTCGAGGTGGCAGGGAGACGTCGAGCCGACGGTCTGGCTCCCTTCGGCCAGGTCCTCGGCGCCCTCCGGGCGCCCCTAGTGGGGCGATCCCTTCTCCTCGTCGGCTGGATGTGGCTCGGCTGGCACCTCTTCGCCCGCTGATCTGCGTCC
>DASPSK010000433.1:0-6691 GCA_035623975.1 Acidimicrobiales bacterium
GCCGGGCATCTCGTGCTCCGCCAGGTCGATCTCCTTGCGACCGAACTCGGCCAGGGACAGGTCAGCGACCTTGTAGTCGAGGCTCATTCCATCTCCTTCGCGTAGGGGCCGGCGGCGGCACCGGCGGCGGCCAACAACTGAACGTGCTTGCGCTGCTCGAAGGCCAGCCACTCCGAGGGGTCGACCTCAGAGGGCCGGACGGCCTCCGCCGACAACCAGGCGTCGATGGCGGCGCGCAACGGCCCATCCGTGCGCAGCCGCAAGGCGAAGCCCACCTCCGCCAACTCCACTCCGTACTCCTCCAGCAGCTCCCGCAAGGTGCGGAGGCGCTGCAGCTCGGCCGGCCCGAACAACCGGTAGCCGCCGGCCGACCTGGCCGGGACGACGAGGCCGGAGTCCTCGATGTAGCGGAGCATGCGGGCCGACCAGCCCGTCGTCGCCGCCGCCTCGTGGATCGTGAGCCCGGTCATCTCGCAGAACCTTACCACGACAGTGAGAAGGTTCGCACAACTAGCCTGCAGCCGCATGATCCTGTCGGACCGGACCATCCGCGAGGAGCTCGAAGCGGGACGCATCGAGATCACCCCCCTCGGCGAAGGCTGCATCCAGCCGTCTTCGGTCGACCTCCACGTGGACCGTTACTTCCGGGTCTTCCGCAACCACAGCCAACGAGTCATCGACGTACGGGAGAACCAGGAGGAGCTCACCGAGCTGGTCGAGTCGGTCGGCGAGGACCCACTCATCTTGCACCCGGGCGAGTTCGTGCTCGGCTCGACGCTCGAGCGCGTCCGCCTCCCCGATGATCTCGTCGGGCGGCTCGAGGGCAAGTCGAGCCTGGGCCGGCTGGGTCTGCTCATCCATTCGACAGCCGGGTTCGTCGACGCCGGGTGGGACGGCTTCCTCACCCTCGAGCTGTCGAACGTGGCCAACCTCCCGATCACCGTCTACCCGGGCATGAAGATCGGGCAGATCAGCTTCCTGCGGATGACGACGCCGGCCTCCGTCCCTTATGGTTCCGCCGGGCTGGGCTCGAAGTACCAGGGACAACGAGGGCCCACCCCGAGCCGCTACTTCGAGAACTTCCGCTCAGTCAGCACGGCCGACTAGAGCGCCGAAGAACCGAACAGCGAATAGATTCGAGGCCGACCGGGCACGCGCCGGCGGCGCCGGCCAGCTCCCCGAGGAGGGAACTTGCTCACGAGGTACCCCATCGCCCTGGCGGCGACCGCCATCGCCCTCGCCATCGCCGGTCGCCGGCTGTTCTTCCTCTTCCGGCTGATAACCGCCGGCAAGCCGGCGCCGGACCGGCTCGCCCACTGGGGCAAGCGCGCCGAGGTGGAGGTCGTCGAGGTCGCGGGCCAGAAGCGCCTCCTCAAATGGACCGTTCCGGGTCTCGCCCACGCCTTCACCTTCTGGGGCTTCACGATCCTGGTCCTCACGATCATCGAGGTCTATGGGCTGCTGTTCGAGCCGAACTTCCACATCCCGCTGATCGGAACGAACCCGTTCGTCGGCTTCATCGAGGACTTCTTCGCCGTCGCCGTCCTCGTCGCCGTCGTCGTGTTCAGCACCATCCGCCTCCGCAACGCCCCCACCCGCCTGGATCGCAAGAGCCGCTTCTACGGCTCGCACACGGGTGCGGCGTGGGTCACCCTTGCCCTCATCGCCACGGTCATGATCACCCTCCTCATGTACCGGGGTGCCCAGACGAACGTCGACCACGACTTCCCCTACACCCATTGGGCATTCGCCTCCCACGCCATCGGCCACCTCCTCCATCCCCTCGGGGCGGCCACGAACGAGGACCTCTCGACGGTGTTCGTGGTTCTGAACGTCGTCGTCGTGATGGGTTTCTTGGTGTTCCTCGTGCACTCCAAGCACCTTCACATCATGATGGCACCCCTCAACGTGGCCTTCTCCCGCCAGCCGCGGGCGCTCGGCCCGCTCGGCACGACACCGGTCATCGACGTTGAGAACATGGACGAGGACACCGTCTTCGGTGCAGGCAGGGTGGGGGACTTCTCCTGGAAGCAGATGCTCGACTTCGTCACCTGCACAGAGTGCGGGCGTTGCCAGAGCCAGTGCCCCGCCTGGTACACGGGCAAGCCGCTCTCGCCGAAGCTCGTGATCATGGATCTGCGCGACGAGCTGCTGCAGCAATCCGGCCGCGTGCTCGCCGGGGCGGCCGGCAAGACCGCCGCCACCGGCGCCACCGAGCAGCCGACGCTGGTGCCCCGCGTCATCGACCCCGACGTCCTCTGGTCGTGCACGACCTGCGGTGCCTGCGTCGAGCAGTGTCCCGTCGACATCGAGCACGTCGATGCCATCATCGACATGCGGCGATACGAGGTCCTCATCGAATCCAGGTTCCCGACCGAGGCGGGCCTCATGCTTCGCAACATCGAGAACCGGGGAGATCCCTGGGGCCTCGGGTCGTCGAAGCGGCTCGACTGGACGGCCGGCGTCGACTTCGAGGTCCCCGTCGTGACCGACACCATCCCCGACGACATCGAGTACCTCTTCTGGGTCGGCTGTGCCGGCGCTCTCGACGAGCGGGCGCGCAAGACGACCCAATCGGTGGCGCGACTGTTGCACCAAGCCGGGGTGGGTTTCGCCGTGCTCGGGCCGAGAGAGTCCTGCACGGGCGACCCGGCCCGGCGGCTCGGGAACGAATTCCTCTACCAGATGCAGGCGATCCAGAACCTCGAGACGCTGAAGTCCGCCGGGGTGAAGAAGGTCGTCGCCTCCTGCCCGCACTGCTTCAACTCGCTCAACAAGGAGTACCCGGCCCTCGGCGGCGACTTCGAGGTCGTCCACCACTCGCAGCTGCTGAGCCGGCTCGTGGCCGAGGGCAAGCTCACCCCCAAGCGGTTCAACGCCAAGGTCACCTACCACGACCCGTGCTACCTCGGTCGCCACAGCCGGGTGTACGAACCGCCCCGGGCGATCATCGAGGCCGTGCCCGGCGTGGAGTCGGTCGAGATGCACCGGTGCCGGGAGAAGGGCTTCTGCTGCGGTGCCGGCGGCGCCCGCATGTGGCTCGAGGAGAAGATCGGCAAGCGCGTCAACCTCGAGCGGACGGACGAGGCGCTCGGGACCGGGGCCGACGTCGTCTCGACCGCCTGCCCGTTCTGCCTCATCATGCTCGACGACGCCGTGAAGGAGCGCCAGCGGGACGAAGAGGTGAAGGTCCTCGACATCTCCCAGATCCTGGAGCGGTCGATGTCGCCGCCGCCGCCTCCGCCCGGTTCGCTCGGCCAGCCGATGGGGCTGTGACGTCCTAATGGCCTGCCCTAGTGAACCGATGCCCCGAGCGCCTTGGCGTCGGCGTTGCGCAGCCGTGAGGCCGTGGCGATGAGCAGCTTGCGGGTGAGCGACGGCGAGTCCAGCAACAGCTTGTTGAAGTCCTTCTGGGCGATGGCGAGCAGCTCCATGTCCGTGACCGACTTCACTGTGGCCGAGCGCGGCAGCCGGTCGAGGAGGGCAAGCTCTCCGAAGTAGCCGCCCGCTCCGAGCTCGGCGGCCTTGCGACCGTTGCGGATGACGTTGGCCGTCCCGCTCACGATGAAGTAGAAGGTCTGGCCGACTTCGCCTTCGTCGCAGACCGTTGTCCCCGCCTTCACCGTGATGGGCTCGGCGACCTTGGCGATGTGGCGCAGCTCGGCCCGAGAGCACTCGCTGAAAAGCCACACGCTGCCGAAGTCAAAGCTCGTTGGAGACATGACCAAAGCCTAATGCGAGCCTGTCGAATGGACACGGGCCCGCGGGCCGAGGGGGCCGGCCGGCGACCCGGGTCGAGCAACACCGGGGCGCCGGCCGGCATTGCGCTACAAGGCGTCAGCCCCCCGCTCGCCTGTGCGCACCCTTACGGCCGTCTCGACGTTCACGACCCACACCTTGCCGTCACCGATCTTCCCGGTGGCGGCACTGGCGACGATGGCATCGACGACATCGTCCGCCTGGGCGTCGTCGACGAGCACCTCGAGGCGCAGTTTCGGGACGAATTCGACGTCGTACTCCGCCCCTCGGTACACCTCGGTGTGGCCGCGTTGACGGCCGAAACCCTGCGCCTCTGTCAAGGTCATGCCGGCGACACCGGCCGCCTTGAGCGCCTCCTTGACGTCGTCGAGCTTGAAGGGCTTGAGGACTGCCACGATCAGCTTCATGATTGTGCTCCTTTCGTCCGCGGCGCCCTAGGACCGTCCACCAGGTGGCGGAGACGGCTCACGTGGGGGCTCGATGGGGGGCGGTGCGGGTCGGGGGCCGCCACCGGTATCGATGCCCGCCAAGGCGAAGGCCCCCGTGCGCAGGGCGAGGCGCTCCTCGGGGAAAGCCTCCTCGTCATGGATGGCAAGGTCGCCGATCTCGAGGATCTCGTCTTTGTAGCGGGCTCCCCGAAGGACCAGCCCGATGAGCTTCATCAAGATGAACGTAACGAGGGCCGACCAGAAGATGACCCATATAGCGGCACGAAACTGCTCCCACAGCTGGTGAGAGGAGCCGGTGTACATGAGCCCGCTCACCGAGAACGGCACACAGGCCCCGTGTGCAGTCACATACGTCGACTGCGAGGTGTTGACGACCTGCCCGGCTGAGTTGAGGCTGCCGCAGCCATACTCGATCATGTTCGGATCGCCGAAGATCCCAAGGAGCATTCCGCCAACGAAACCGGCGATTCCGTGGGTGTAGACGACTCCGAGGGCATCGTCCACCTTGGAGAAGGGGCGCACCTTGGAGAGGTAGTTCCAGGCCACCCAGACAACGCCGGCGGCGATGAGGCCGACGTAGATGGCCCCTCTCCCGTTGACCCAGCCCGCACAGGGGGTGATCCCGACGAGTCCGCAGATCATGCCGTTCACGCCGCCGAGGAAGGTGGGTTTCTTCGTCTTCGAGAAGAGGCCATCTAGCGCCATCCACGTGAGCACGCCGGTTCCCGTGGCGATGTTGGTGTTGATGACGGCAGCGGCCATGCTGGCGCCCGCGTAGTACGGGTCACCGCCGTTGAAGCCGTTCCAGCCGAGCCAGAGGATGCCGGCGCCGACCGCGGCCATCACGAGGTTGTTAGGGACGGCGTGTTGGCGGTCCCTCAGCAACCGGGGTCCGAGCACCCAGGCCGCCACGAAGCCCGACACGCCGGCCGACATATGGATGACGTACCCGCCGGAGAAGTCGAGGGCGCCCTCCTGGGCGAGGTAGCCGCCACCCCACAGGAGGAAGGCGTCGACGCCGTAGACGAAGGTCGACCACAGCGGTACGAGGATGCACCAAGCGCTGAACTTGATCCGGCCGAGCACACTCCCCATGAACAGCAGCGGGGTGATGGCCGCGAAGACGAATTGGAAGTAAGCGAGCGACGAGGTGGGGAAATGGAACGGAACGGCAGTATTGGCCGCCGAGACCGCTTTGGCCTGCTCGCCGGTGGCGTTGGTGATGCCGCCGGGTCGACCGACGAAATTGTCGAAGAAGTGTTTCAACCACCCCACGCCGGAAAGTTGGGTCTGTACCCCGTTCTTCACGCCGCTCCCGATCGACGTAGCGCCGAAGCCCATCTTGTAGGACCACAGCACCCAGGCGATCAGCACGAGCGAGAAGCCGGCGAACATCATGGCCAGCACGTTCACCGCCCACTTCTTTGGGACGATCGACGCGTAGAGGACTGCGAGGGCGGGCAGGCTCATTAAGCCGACGAACGTGGCGGCGGTGATCTGCCACGTGTTGTCGCCGGGATTCAGCCAACTGGGGTACGGAACGGGAACGGCCCCGAACATGTGCACGACTCGAGCACTCCTCTCGCTGTCAAACTTGACGGCCGCCAACCGTGGGCAGGGCGCCACAGATCGGGTACGCCGAGGCCACAGCGGGCGGTTCGCCCTGCCGCAGCCAGGATGCAAGGCAGGGATTTCGGCATGGTCACGCTGGTGTTACGAACACATGAACTACGGACTCAGACGCCGCTGCTGCCACAAGTCGCCTATTCGGGCACGGGCGGCGCCAGGATGCACGGTGTGCTCTACCGCTACGATCCCCGGATCGTCCCAGAACACCGGCCGGCCGGAGAGCAGATACGGAAGCGAGAATCTCGGCAGGACGCAGTCCCGGCAGGGCGAGCGTGACGAGCGCTGTCGACCGCGCGCCGAGGCCCGTCACGACGCTCAGGGGTGCGGGCGTCGAAGCGGACAGTCGCCGTGTCGCGCGTGTCGCCGTCGGCCTTTGTCTCCTCGTCTTGGCCGTCGTCGTCGTCGTGCTCTTCCTCGCCGGAGCCCGCAAGAACGATCAGATCACCCGCCTGCGTGAGAGCGGGGTGGCCGTCAAGGTCACCGTCTTGGGTTGCCGCGGCCTCATGGGGGGCAGCGGCAGCAATCTCGCCGGCTACGCCTGCAACGGCACGTTCACGATCGGTGCCCACCGTTACGAAGAGGCCATACCGGGAGATGCATTTCATCCTCCGGGCGCCGTCATTCTCGCTCGCACCGTCCCGAGCGACCCCGCCCTTGTCACCCCCGTCGGGCTGTTGAAGACCGAGCGCGCCACCGGGGGTGTGTTCGTTCTTCCCACGATCCTTCTGGCCATCCTCGGAGCCCTTGGCGGAACCCTGTTGCTGAGGCGACGGCGCCGGCGCGGCGCGGCCCCTGCCACCGTTGCCGCCTAGGTGCTGGCAGTTGGGCTGCCTCTTTGTCGATGGCCGATGGCT
>DASPSK010000444.1:0-6780 GCA_035623975.1 Acidimicrobiales bacterium
GGTGGGTAGAAGAGCGCATGGGCCGTCATCGACCCTTCGGTCGGAAACTCGACCGGCTCGGGCGCGCTGAGATAGGAGTCGTCGAAACTGGACTCGCGTGTGGCCTTCAGCACCGTCGTCCTTCCCGAGGGCACTTCGACAGCGACGAGTCCCGTCTCGAGTATCGGCGAACCCGCCACGACGACGACACCGCCGGGGCGCCACGCGACGGCAGAGAGCGACGTGTAGGCCGTCTCGACCTCGCGCCGCCCGCCAGGCCCGATCAGATTGATGGCGCCGAACGCGCCACGCAAGGACAGCGCGACGATCGTGCCATCGGGCAGGAAGCAATACGTGGACTGCCCGAACCGCCAGTCTGGAGCGGAGAACTCCGCTTCCGCAGGCGCGAGCGGCGCCCCGCCATCGTCGTCATCGACGTAGAGGTTCCACCAGCCGGTGCGATCCGACACGAAGTGCAGCCGGCCCTCGGGTGAGTAGCGCGGTTGCGACACGGACTCGGACTCGCCCCCGGCCACGAAGCGCGGGTTGACGGGCAGACCGTCCGGGCCGAGCTCGGCGTCCCAGAGCTCGGTGCCGTCCCAGGGCATGTTGGGGTGGTCCCAGGAGATCCAGGCGAGGCGCTTGCCGTCGGGCGAGAGGGTGGGAAAGGAGAAGAAATCATGTCCCTCCGCGACCACGCGCGGCTCGGCTTCGCCGTCGGTGGCAAGGATCACGAGGTCGTTCACGACTTCCGTGGCGACCCCGGAGGGCCCGTGACGCTCCCGCACGCAGTAGAGGTGGTGACCGTCGCGGCTCACGACGGGCGCGGCATAACGGACCGAGGCGGGTGCCGGCGGCTCGGCGGTGATCGGCTCGGGCTCGGATCCCGGGCAGATCCGGTAGAGGAGCTGGTCAGCGAAATTGGAGAAGTAGACGGTGTCCGAAGCGACCGCGTAGCACAGGCCGCCGTATTCGTGCACCCGCGTCCGCGCCGAGTACTCCGGGCCGAAGACGTCTTCGGGGATTCCGCCCTCGCGGCGCCTCACGATGACGACGCGACCACCTTCGGCTGGCCGAGCCTCTGCCCAGTAGACGACCTCGCCCGCCACGAGAGGGAACTCCAGGGTCACTGCGTCCTCCAGCAGACGGGTCGCCGTGATCGGCGAGCTCCACGAGCCGTGGGGAGAAACGGTCACCATGCACACGACCATAGGCCTGTCGGCGTGGCGGACGCCGTCTCGGGCGGGGCGTGAGGCCCCTTTGCGCCGGTACGGTTCGGTCGATGACCAACAGACCACTCAAGGTGCTCCTCTACGGCAAGGACGCCCGCACCGACGCGATCGCCGAGGGCCTGCAACGGTCGAGCACGCGGTGCGAATTGACCGTATGCGCACCTTTCCGCAGCCCGGGCCTCGTGCGCAGGGCAGATCGCTTCGTCACGGCCCCGCTCACCGACCTCGGCCGCATGGTCGCCATCGCTCGTGAACTGGCCCCCGACCTCGTCGTGGTCGGTCCGGAAGACCCCCTGTCGGTCGGGCTGGGCGACGCCGTCGGCGACCTCGGCATTGCTTGCTTCGGCCCGACGGCGGCACTGGCACGCGTGGAGACGAGCAAGTCGTGGACGCGCTCGCTCGTGAACCGCTACGGCATAGGCGGCAACCCGCACCACCGAACGTTCCACACCGACGCCGAGCTGGCGACGTACGTCGACGAGCTCGGCGCTGTCGTCGTGAAACCGGACGGTCTGACCGGTGGAAAGGGCGTCAAGGTGCAGGGCGAGCAGCTGGCGTCTGCCGACGAGGCCGTCGCCTACGCCCGCTCCCTCCTCGCCTCCGACGGGTCGGTCGTGATCGAGGAACGCCTCGAGGGTGAGGAGTTCAGCCTGCAGACAATCACCGACGGAGAGGCCGTCGTTCACTGTCCCCTCGTGCAGGATCACAAGCGCGCCTATGCAGGGGACACGGGGCCGAACACGGGTGGGATGGGCTCCTACTCATGCCCCGACGGGTCGCTGCCGTTCCTCGAGGAGGAAGATGTCACCCTCGCCCGCAGGATCAATGAGGCCACCGT
This sequence comes from Acidimicrobiales bacterium, assembly GCA_035623975.1. Classification (GTDB taxonomy): domain Bacteria; phylum Actinomycetota; class Acidimicrobiia; order Acidimicrobiales; family Bog-793; genus JAKACA01. Next base: position 2,050 of record DASPSK010000444.1, read on the forward strand.
CGATGCCCTCGGGAGAGAGACCGGTAGGCCCTACCGGGGTGTCCTCTACGGTGGCTTCATGGCGGTCTCTGACGGTGTCCGCTTGATCGAGTACAACGCGCGCTTCGGGGATCCTGAAGCCATGAATGTGCTGCCGTTGCTCGACGACGACCTCGTCGAGCTCCTGCGGGCCACGGCGACCGGACGGCTCGGCCAGGTCGAGGCGTCCTTCGGCCCGCAGGCGACAGTCTGCAAGTACGTCGTGCCGAGCTCATATCCGGAGGACAGCTCCGGTGGTGCCGTCATCTCCGCCGACGAGTCCGTGCTCGGGAGCTACCTCCGCTGTTACTGGGCGGCGGCCGAGCTGGCGGAGAGGGATTCCTCTGTGCGACTGACGGGCTCCCGCGCCCTGGCCTTCGTGGGGATCGGTGACAGCCTGGCGGCGGCCGAGGCGCTCGCCGAGCGCGGGGCGTCGTCGGTGAGCGGTCCGGTACGCCACCGACGCGACATCGGGACGGAGGAGGCTGTGGCGCGCCGCGCGGAGCACATGAGGCGCCTTCGGCCGGCGAGGAGCCCCTGAGGCGGCTCCGGCGTCACCGAGCGGCTCACGTCCTCCGGCCGGCGCTGCCCGAGGCAACGGAGATCGCCCAGGCGTAATCGGCCTTCCCGGCAGGGCTGCGCCTCACGTGGTCGACGGTGATGATGGCTTTCGGCAGCTTGTAGCGGGCGATCTCTCGGGCGCACGTGGCAAGCAGCTCCTCATCATCCAAACCGGCGCCGGGCTCGCACTCCACGATGGCGACGACCTCGCTCCCCCAGCGTTGGCTCGGGCGCCCCACGACGATGACGTCGCGTACGCCTGGGTGGTGGCGAACGGCCGCCTCGACCTCCTCGGCGAAGATCTTCTCCCCGCCGGAATTGATGGTGGCGGCGTCCCGTCCGAGCACCTCGACCGTTCCATCAGCATGCAGGCGGGCGCGATCACCTGGAACGCTGAACCGCCGCCCACCGATCAAGGGGAACGTTGACGCCGTCTTCTCGGCGTCGTTCAGATAGCCGAGGGGAATGCGGCCGGACCGGGCCAGCCATCCCGTGGCGGCGTGGCCGGGCTCGAGCAGTCTGCTCCGCCCTTCATCGATGACACAGGTCTGCGGGTCGGGCCGGAAGCGGGCGACTGATCGGGTCCCCTCGCCCGCGACCTCCACGGCGTCCGCAAGTGGCCCCGCTTCGGAGGAGCCCATCGTGTCGCGGATGCGCACGCCGGGGAGCCGCTGGGCGATCGCTTCCTTCGACTTCGGCGAAAGTGCCGCGGCGCTCGAGGAGAGCACGAGGAGCGACGAAAGGTCTCGGGGACGGGCATCGAGGGCGTCGATGAGCCGGGCCGCAAAGGCCTCGCCGGCGATCGTGAGGAGGCTGACCCGCTCACGCTCGACGGTGTCGAGCACGTCAGCGGCGTCAAAGCGGTCCACGACAGCTTGAATGACGACCGTCCCTCCCGTGTGCAGGGCCTGGAAGCTCACCCACTGCCCGGTGCCGTGCATGAACGGAGCAGCCGACAGGCCGCGTGCTCCCGTCCTGGCAGCGGCCGCTTCCACGAGCTCGGAGATCGATCTCCACTCGCGACCGCCTTGGCGGAAGTTGCGGCCGCCGAGCGCTGTCACGAAGATGTCTCCCTGCCGCCACAACACGCCTTTGGGCCTACCGGTCGTGCCGCCCGTGTAGAGGACGTAGAGGTCGTCAGGCGACCACTCGAGCGCCGGTCGCGCCGAGGAGGCGGCCGCCAGCGCCGTCTCGTAATCCACCGCTCCCGGGAGAAGGGCTGCGCCCCTGCTGTCGGGCACCTGGAGGAGGAGCTTTGGTGGCGCGAGAACGCCGGCCTCGGACAGGCTTGAGAGGGCTTGCTGAATCTGAGCGCCGAACTGTGCCTGGTAGACGATCGCGCTCGATGCCATGTCGGCGAGCAGTTGCTCGAGCTCGCTCGCGACGTAGCGGTAATTGACGTTGCATGGAGCCGTTCTCGCCTTCATCGAGCCAAGGATCGACTCCAGGTACTCGTGGCCGTTCAAGAGGCAGATGGCGACCCGGTCCTGCCCGGCCTCATGATCGGCCAGCTGGGAGCGCGCCGCGAACGAGCCCAAGCCGGCCTCGCCGAGCACGTTGGCCAAGCGCCGCGTGCGGTCGGTCAGCTCTGCCCAGCTGAAGCGTCGGTCGGCCGTCACGATTGCCTCACGCTCGCCCAAACGCGCACCGAGAGCCTCCTGCACCTCGGCCAGGTTGAACTCCATCAGGCACCGCCCGTTACAGAGGCGGCGAAGGCGGCGAGGCTGGCGACGTGCTCGTGATCGACGAGCGGGCAAAGGGTGAACGGATCGAGGTGCACCGGCCGGATCCCGGCATTGCGGGCGCCTTCGACGTCGAAGTGCACGCTGTCGCCGAGGAAAACACACCGCTGCGGGGGAACGCCGAGAGCCGAGAGCGCAAGGGAGAAGATGCGCGGGTCGGGTTTCTCGACACCGACGACGTGGGAGTCGACGACGGCGGCGACCCTGGCCATGGCCTCGCCGTCCAGCCCGCAGATGCGGTGCTCGAACAGCAGCTGTTCCATGCGACCGGTGGCGTTCGACACGATCGCCAGGCGGAGACCGTAGGCCTCGAGTGCGAGAAGGGCATCTGCCGCCCCGGGGGCCGGCACCCAGTCCTCGGCGAGATAGATGCGCTCGATGGGGGCGAGCGCATCCGCCAGGCGATCCTCGGGCACGCCGGCGAAGCGAGCAACGACGCGACAGATCATCGGCCAGTCAGCCTTCCCGAGCCGGTCGACCTCCCGCATCCCGGCGTAGTGAGCCAGCCGGCATGCGTCGTCGTCGGGTGTGGCCCCGAGCGGCGCCAGGGCCGCCCGCATGCGCGCGGGGTCCGGAAGCACGAGGACACCGCCGGCGTCGAGCAGGACGGCCTCGAGCCCGTCGTCGTTGCGCATCCCTGCAGGCTAGGGCGTCGGGTGAGCGGAATCGCCCGCCGGGGCGCGTGGTACGTTTCGGCCAGTGGCGCCGATCCCGGGCACTTCCTCGCCGGTGATTCAGTGCCATGCCTGACGAGAGCTCGAGACAGCGGCTCGATCGTGCGGCCCGATGGCGGGTGGAAGCGATTCGCTCGTCGCGGGCGGCCCTGTGGCCTTTCGTGGTCTCGCGGGCGATCGTGGTCGGCGCCCTCGCACTGGCTCGCTTCCTCGTCACCGAGGTGCGGCCCCGCTCCGGTGCCGCCCTCGTGGCGGCGCATGCCGGTCTGCTCGGCTGGGACGCCAACTGGTACCGGCGCATCGCCGCTCTCGGCTATGGGAGGGCGGGACGCACATCGGTGCGGTTCTTCCCGCTGTATCCACTCCTCACCCGTGCGCTCTCAGCCCTGCCCGGGCTGAGCACGAACGTCGCCCTTCTCGTCATCGCCAACCTGTCCACGTTCGTGGCTGTGGCGCTCATCTACCGACTCGTGGTCGTGGAGACCGGAGACGAGGAGACGGCGTCGCGCGCAGCGTGGTGGCTGGCGATATTCCCCACCGCCTTCGTGCTCTCGATGGGCTATGCCGATTCGCTCTGGCTCGTCACAAGCCTGGCCATGTTCCTGGCGCTGCGCTCCCGCCACTTCGCCGCGGCCGCCGTCGCCGGCCTCCTCGCCGGAGTCAGCCGACCGGTCGGCGTGCTCCTCGCCGTGCCGGCCCTCATCGAGGCGGCACACCGACTGGGCGAGATCCCGTGGCGGCGCCGGTGGTCGAGGGCCGCCGCCGTCGCTTCGGCTCCGGTCGGCACCGCCTGCTACCTGGCGTGGTCGAAGGTGCATGACGGGAGCTTCTTCCTCCCTCTGTCGGCTCAGGTCTCCAGTCAGAACCGGGGCCGGCTCGCTGACCCGATCGTCACCATCGCCCGTGACCTCCGTTACCTCGTTCACGGCGAGCATCTCGGCACGGCTCTGCACGCCCCGTGGGCGCTGTTCTTCGTGGCTCTCTTGATCGTGCTGTACCGGTCGTGGCCCGCCGCCTACGGCGCCTATGCCACCGTCACGCTCGCCGTCATCCTGACAGCACCGAACCTCACGTCCTTCGAACGATATGGCCTTGACTGCTTCCCCTTCGTGCTCGCCGTTACAACTCTCACCAAGCGCCGCCAGGTGTCCTGGTCGGCCTTCGCCGTGTCCGGGGCCTTGCTCGCCGGCTACGCCCTCTTGACGTTCCTCGGGGCCTACATCCCCTGAGGCACGTCCCGCGGCCCCCGGTGACGAGGGCGACCGCAGCCACGTGGGCGGCCGGCGGCCCCGGAGGCGGCCTTACGCCGGCGGGCGTCGGCGCTTGCGGTGCTTCGGGACCTTGTCGAGGTAAGCCGGACGACCGAGGAGGTAACCCTGCCCGAGATCGATGTTGAGCGACCTCAACGTCTCGAGCTCCTCCTCCGTCTCGATGCCCTCGGCCAAGCTGAGCGATCCGGACTGAGCTGCGACCGATCGGAAAGCCATCACGATCGCCTGTTTGACCGGGTCATGGTCCACGCCGCGGGTGACATCGGTGTCGATCTTGATGAAGTCCGGTCGGACGTCGAGCATGTGGCGCAAGCTGACGTCGGCAAGGCCGGCGTCGTCGACGGCGATTCGGACGCCCGTCGCTCGCAACTCGTCGATGACCCCTGTGAAGCGCTGATAGTCCTCGACGGCGGCGTCCTCCTTGATCTCGAAGACGACGCGCCCACGCTGGGCGATGTCGATCAG
>DASPSK010000446.1:0-11834 GCA_035623975.1 Acidimicrobiales bacterium
AGCAAACGCCCCGGCTCGTTCACACCCGCGACCGTAGGCGCGCCGGCAGGGCCGGGCCTCCGGGGCCGGATAAATTCGCTCTCGAAGCCGAGCCGCCTTGCCCACACGCCGACGAGGAGGAAGGGAAGCCGCGCTGTGACCTCGAACCCATTGCGCGACCCGAGGGACCGCCGCCTACCACGTGTCCCCGACCCGTGCGCCCTCGTCGTCTTCGGCGTCACCGGGGACCTCGCCCGCAAGAAGCTCATCCCGGCCGTCTACGACCTCGGGAACCGCGGTCTGCTGCCGCCGGGTTTCGTGCTCCTGGGGTTCGCCCGACGCGACTGGGGTGACGGCGACTTCGAGCAGCTCGCCAAAGCGGCCGCCAAAGAGCACTCGCGCACCGAGTTCCGCGAGGACGTCTGGCGGCGGATCGCCGACTGTGTGCGCTTTGTTCCCGGCTCCTTCGACGACGACAACGCCTTCGACCAGCTCGACCAGATCCTCGTCGAGCTCGAGGTCACCCACGGGATCGCCGGCAACGCCGCCTTCTACCTCTCGATCCCGCCGGCAGCCTTTCCCCAGGTGCTCAAGCAGCTCGACCGGACGCGGATGGCGGACAACTCTGAGCGGGGGGGCTGGCGTCGCGTCGTCGTCGAGAAACCCTTCGGCCACGACCTCCCCTCCTCCCGTGAGCTGAACACCCTCGTGGACACCGTGTTCACGCCGAACGACGTGTTCCGCATCGACCACTACCTCGGCAAGGAGACCGTCCAGAACCTCCTCGCCCTCCGCTTTGCCAACACCCTGTTCGAACCGGTGTGGAACTCCAATTACGTCGACAGCGTGCAGATCACCATGGCCGAGGACGTCGGCATCGAGGGTCGGGCGGCCTTTTACGATTCGGCCGGGGCGGCCCGCGACGTCCTTCAGAACCACTTGCTGCAGCTGCTGGCGCTGACGGCCATGGAGGAGCCCGTCAGCTTCGACTCCGAGTCGCTCCGGATCGAGAAACGCAAGGTCCTGCGGGCGATCTCGATCCCCGAGGACAAGGCGGCCTTCACGGTGCGCGGTCAGTACGAGCAGGGCTGGCTCGCGGGCGAGCGGGTGCGCGGCTACCTCGACGAGGAGGGCATCCCGCCCCACTCGAGGACGGAGAGCTACGCGGCCGTGCGTCTCGGCGTCGAGACTCGCCGCTGGGCTGGCATCCCCTTCTACCTCCGCACCGGCAAGCGCCTCCCCCGCCGGGTGACCGAGATCGCCGTCGTGTTCAAGCGGGCGCCCCACCTCCCCTTCGCCAAGACCGACACGGCCGAGCTCGGGCACAACCAGCTCGTCGTGCGGGTGCAGCCGGACGAGGGCATCACGCTGCGCTTCGGCTCGAAGGTGCCGGGCTCGGCCATGGAGGTGCGCGAGGTCTCGATGGACTTCCTCTACGGCGCCTCCTTCACCGAGTCGAGCCCCGAGGCCTACGAGCGGCTCCTGCTCGACGTCCTCGTCGGCGACAGGACGCTCTTCCCCGACCACAACGAGGTCGAGGCGTCCTGGCAGGTCATCGACCCGCTGGAGGAGTTCTGGGCGACCACCACGCCGGAGCGCTACCGGGCGGGAGAGTGGGGCCCGCGCGGGGCCGACGAGATGCTCGCCCGCGAAGGACGAACCTGGAGGCGGCCGTGACGACGACGCTGTGGGACACCAACGGCGGCGACATCATGAAGGCGCTGAGTGCGGAGCGGCGAGCCGGCGGGGCGGTGGCGTCCGGGCTGGCGGTCACCTTCGTGACCGTCGTCGACGAGAAGAACATCGGCGATGCCGAACGGGCGGCCACGATCGCCGCCCAGGCGCACCCGTGCCGCCTGCTCATGGTCATCCGCCGCCAGATCGACACGACCGACCGCCTCGACGCCGAGGTGCAGGTCGGGGGGCGACTCGGGCCGATCGAGGCGGTGGTGATGCGCATGTACGGGCGGCTCACCCTCCACTCGGAGTCCGTCGTCCTGCCCCTGCTCGCCCCCGACGCGCCCGTGGTGACCTGGTGGCACAGCACGCCTCCGGATCGGATCGCAACGGACGCTCTCGGGGTGCTCGCCGAGCGGCGAGTCACCGACTGCGCTCTTGGCCCTGACCCGATGGCGGCGCTGCAGGGCCGGGCCGAGGACTTCGCCCCGGGCGACACCGACCTCGCCTGGACGCGGGCGACACCGTGGCGCTCGCTCCTCGCCTCCGCATTCGACGCCTCGGCCGCCTCGGCACGATCGGCCCGCGTGGCGGCCGAGGCGGGCAACCCGACCGCCGCCCTTCTCGCCGGCTGGCTGGCCGCCCGTCTCGGCGTGCCCGTCGAGGCGGAGACGTCGCCAGGCCCGGGTATCACCGAAGTCGAAGTCGCCCTCACCGAGCAGGACGAGGAGCAGACGCTTCGCATCAGCCGCCCGGACGGTCGGCTGGCGACGTTCTCGCGAACCGGCCAGCCCGACCGCGAGCTGCCGTTGCTGCGGCGTGATCTCGGCGACCTGCTGGCCGAAGAGCTCCGGCGCCTCGAGGTCGACGAGGTCTACGGCGAAGCCCTCTCGCAGGCGACCGGCATCGGCGGCCTCAACGAGCGATCGCCCCGCCGCACGCACATCTGGCGCGACCCGGCGCTGGCAGAGAGGGCCGGTTGAAGACCTAGCTGCTCGGAACGGTTAGATTTGCGCCCCGGCAAGCGAACCGGAGGCAACAACGTGCCCGCCACCGTCGTGGTCGGAACCCAGTGGGGCGACGAGGGGAAGGGGAAGCTCACCGACCTCCTCGCCAAGGACATGCGCCTCGTCGTGCGCTACCAAGGCGGGCACAACGCCGGGCACACGATCGTCGTCGCGGGCGAGTCCTTCGCCCTCCAGCTCGTCCCGAGCGGCGTGCTCTACCACCACACCGTGCCCGTGATCGGCAATGGCGTCGTCGTCGACCCGGCCGTTCTCCTCGACGAGTGCGACATGCTGTCCAGCCGGGGAATCGACACGAGCCGCCTCGTCGTGTCCGGCAACGCCCACCTCATCATGCCCTACCACTACGAGCTCGACCGCATGACCGAGCGCTTCCTCGGGCACAACAAGCTGGGAACGACCAAGCGGGGGATCGGACCCGCCTATGCCGACAAGGCCGCCCGCATCGGGCTCCGCGTGCAGGACCTCCTCGACCCCAAGATCTTCCGCCAGAAGCTCGACGTCGTCCTGAGAGAGAAGAACGCCATCCTGTCGCGGGTCTACAACCGCCTCCCCCTCGACGGCGACGAGATCGCCACGAAGTACCTGGACGAGCTCGCCCCCCGCATGGAACCGATGATCGGCGACACCGTCGCCCTCGTCCACGAAGCGCTCGCGGCCGGCGAGCAGGTCATGCTGGAAGGTGCCCAGGCGACGTTCCTCGACCTCGATCACGGGACGTACCCCTTCGTGACGTCCTCGAACCCTACGGCGGGCGGGGCCTGCGTCGGCAGTGGGATCGGCCCCCGCGACATCAATCGCGTCGTCGGCATCGTGAAGGCCTATGTCACGCGCGTCGGCTCGGGCCCCTTCCCGACCGAGCTGGAGGGCCCCCTGGCGGACGAGCTCGTGCAACGCGGGAACGAGTACGGCACGAACACCGGCCGCCGTCGCCGCCCCGGCTGGCTCGACCTGGTCATGCTCCGGCAGGCCGTCCGCCTCAACTCGGTCTCTGAGCTCGCCGTCACCAAGCTCGACGTCCTCTCGGCCTTCGACACGCTCAAGGTGTGCGTCGCCTACGAGGCCGGGGGCGTGCGCTACGAGCACGTCCCCTACCACCAGTCCATCGTCCACGAGGCGAAGCCGATCTTCGAAGAGCTGCCTGGCTGGAGGACCGACCTCGCCGGCGCCACGGCCGTCGAGGACCTGCCGGCGACGGCGCGCGCCTACATCGAGCTCATCTCGCGGCACGCCGGCGTGCCCGTCACCTATGCCGGTGTCGGCCCCGGGCGCGAGCAGTACGTCTCCTTTGCCGCCTGAGAGTCCCAGGGCGAAGGCGCCGAGTAACTTGAGAGCATGATCGCCCGCTACTCCTTGCCGGAGATGGCGGCGCTCTTCAGTGATGAGGCGAAGTACTCCCTCTGGCTCGAGGTCGAGCTGCTCGCCGTGGAGGCCTGGGCGGCCCTCGGCGTCATCCCCGAGGCCGACGCCGAAGCCTGCCGGGCGCGTGCCCCGAAGGTCGACGCCGGCTTCATCCAGCGGGTGCTGGCTCGCGAGGCCGTCACCGATCACGACGTCGCCGCCTTCGTCGACGTCGTGCAGGAGGCAATCGGCCAGCCGGAGGGCTCGTGGATCCATCACGGCCTCACGTCCTCAGACGTGGTCGACACGGCCCTGTGCGCCACGCTCGTGCAAGCGGCCGACTTGCTCTCCGGGGCTCTTGACGCCCTCGTCGCCGCCCTGCGGCGCCGGGCGCACGAGGAGGCGGCCACCCCCATGGTCGGGCGCACGCACGGCGTGCACGCCGAGCCGACGACCTTCGGGGCGAAACTGGCGCTCGCCTGCCTGCAGGCCGACCGGGATCGCCAGCGGCTGAGGCGGGCGCGCGAGGGGATCGCCGTCGGCAAGCTGTCCGGGGCCGTCGGCACCTACTCGAACATCGACCCGGCGGTCGAGGCGCACGTCTGTGCCGCCCTCGGGCTCACTCCCGTGCCGGCCACGCAGGTGATCGCCCGCGACCGCCACGCCGAGTATCTCTATGTCTGCGCGGCCATCGGCACGACGATCGAGTCGCTCGCCACCGAGCTCCGCCACCTGCAACGGACCGAGGTGGCGGAGGTGGAGGAGCCGTTCGCCGCCGGGCAGAAGGGCTCGTCCGCCATGCCCCACAAGCGAAACCCGATCACCTCCGAACGGCTCGTCGGGCTCTCCCGGGTACTGCGCGGCTACGTCGTGGCCGGCCTCGAGGACGTCGCCCTCTGGCACGAGCGCGACATCTCCCACAGCTCGGTCGAGCGGATCGTCCTGCCGGACGCCAGCCTGGCCGCCTACTACGGCGTCACACGCCTCACTCGTCTCGTCGACGGGCTCATCGTCCACGCCGAGCGCATGTCCGAGAACCTGCTCGAGGCCTCCCACGGCCTCGTCTTCTCCCAGCCCGTCCTGCTCGCACTCGTGCGCGCCGGGCTCAGCCGCGATGAGGCCTACCGCCTCGTGCAACGCGACGCCAGGCGTGCGCTCGCAGAGCGGAGGGGGTTTCGGGAGGTGCTCGAGAAGGATGCCGACGTCGAGGCTGTGCTCGGCGGGTCCATCGACGGCGTGCTGACAGAGGCCTTCGACCTCGAGCGGTCCTTGGCCCACGCCCGCCGGACGATCGACGCCCTCGACGGCGTGCCCGAGACGCGGCGGTGAGCCTGCCCCACATCTATTCCGGCAAGGTGCGCGACGTCTATGACGCCGGCAACGGGCTTCTCCTCATGGTGGCCTCCGACCGGATCTCGGCTTTCGACGTGGTCTTTCACGAGCCCGTGCCCGACAAAGGCCGCGTGCTGACCGCCATGACGGCGTTCTGGGCCGAAGAGCTGGCGGATGTGTCACCCTCGCACCTCGTGGCGACCGACCCGGTGGCCTTCCCGCCCGCGGCGATGGAGATACCCGACGTCGCCGGGCGGGCCATGCTCGTTCGCAAGGCGGAGATGCTGCCCCTGGAGTGCATCGTCCGCGGCTACCTGGCCGGTTCGGCCTGGAAGGAGTACCGCGCGACGGGCACGATGCACGGCATGGCGCTCCCCGCCGGCCTCCTCGAGTCGGCCCGCCTGCCCGAACCGGTCTTCACGCCCTCGACGAAGGCGACCGTGGGTCACGACGAGAACATCTCGTTCGCGCAGGCCGTGAAGTCCGTCGGCGCCGAAGTGGCCGAACGAGCGCGGGACATCTGCCTCACCGCCTACGGGCGAGGTGCCGCCCGGGCCCTTGAACGCGGCATCGTCATCGCCGACACGAAATTCGAGCTCGGCTTCATCGACGGGGAGCTGGCCATCTGCGACGAGGTGATGACGCCGGACTCGAGCCGCTTCTGGCCGGCGGACGCCTGGCACCCGGGGGCGGCGCCGCCCTCCTTCGACAAGCAGCCGGTGCGCGACTGGGCCGAGAGCACCGGCTGGGACAAGGCCTCTGACCCCCCACGGATGACGGCCGCCGTCGTCGCCGCCACACGGGCCCGCTATGTCTCGGCCTACGAGCAGATCAGCGGGCGTTCCTTCTCCGGCTGGTGGGGCGTGTCATCATGAGGTTCGCATGAGGTTCGCCGCCGTCGTCGAGGTGGGCGCCCTCGAGGGCATCGCCGACCCCGAGGCCGCCACGATCGAGCGGGCGCTGCCGCTGCTCGGCTTTGACTCGGTCGAGCACCTGCGTGCCGGGCGGATCTTCCGGTTCGTCGTGGAGGCGGGCGATGCCGCCGCGGCCCAGGCGACTGCCGAGGAGCTGGCGCATCGTCTGCTCGCCAACCCGGTTATCCAGCGCGCCGAAGTGGCCGTGCGCCCTCTCGGAGAGGGGGCGGCGTGAGCGGCCCCAACGTCGCCGTCATCGTCTTCCCGGGATCGAACTGTGAGCACGACACGGTCGAGGCTCTCTCCACCCTTGACGCCCGGGGGGAGCTCGTGTGGCACACGCAGGCTTCACTCGACGGCTTCGACGCCATCATCGTGCCCGGAGGCTTCGCCCACGGCGACTATCTCCGCCCCGGCGCCATCGCCCGCTTCTCTCCGGTCATGGAGGCGGTCTCCGAGGCGGCTCGCTCCGGTGTCCCGGTGCTCGGGATCTGCAACGGCTTCCAAGTCCTCACGGAAGCTCGGCTGCTTCCCGGCGCTCTCATGCGCAATGCGGGTGGGCGTTTCCTCTGCCAGAGCGTCGAGTGCGAGGTCGCCTCGACATCGTCGGTGTTGACAGCCAACTTGTCCGTGGGGCAGCGGCTGTGGTTGCCGATCAACCACTTCGAGGGCAACTACACCTGCGATGAGGAGACGCTCCAGACACTCGAAAGCAGCGGCCAGATAGCGCTCCGGTACGTCTCCAACCCGAACGGCTCGATCGGTTCGATCGCGGCGGTTGCGAATCGGGCAGGCAACGTCGTGGGCCTCATGCCTCATCCGGAACGGGCCTGCACGGCGCTTATGGGCTCGGTGGACGGGCGCGTGCTCCTCGAGTCCTTCGTGCTGGCCGCAGCGGACCGCACCGGCAGCTCCGGCGCGGTTGCCGCGGTCGCCGTGACAGGCGCTTAGGAGCGACGGCTCCAGTGGATCCCGGCGCGAGCCAGCACGTCGGCGGGCACGCCGACTTCGCGCCATGTCTTGTACTCGATGCCCTTGCGCTCACCGTATTCGGCGGCAACGAGGATGAAAGCCTCCTCGAGAGCTTCGATGTCGACTTCGTCGGTCTCCTCGGCACTGGCCAGGCGCCGGTCGAGGTCCCGACGCTGTTGGATGAGGTGAGCCCTCTTGAGCGGATCGGCGGCAGCGATCTTGGTGTCGATCTCGTTGCGACGCGACACGAGGGACTCCGTGCTCACTTGACGGCCGCGCCGGGGTCGGTTCTCTTCGAGCGCGACGAGATAACGGCGCACCGCATTCCCCTGACGGCGACCCTCAGCAAGAGCGTCCTTGTGCTCGTCGCTGAGAGTGGTCTTGCTCTTGGTCTGTCTTTTCCGTGGAGGCATACAACAAGTGTCGTCGCGACAGACGCAAAGCGCAACCCCACTCGCGCTTCGCGGCCTCTTGAGGCTTGCGCGTGACCACATGATGGAACCTTCAGAGAGTCGATCGGAGTGGCCGATGAGCTCCGTACACAACAGCCTCGGCCTCACCGACGAAGAATTCCAGATGATCGTCGACGCCCTCGGGCGCCCGCCATTGCCCGTGGAGCTTGCGATGTATTCGGTCATGTGGAGCGAGCACTGCTCCTACAAGTCCTCGCGAGTACACCTGCGTCGCCTACCCTCGGAGGGTGCAGCCGTCCTCGTCGGGCCGGGCGAGAACGCCGGGGTCGTGGACGTCGGGGACGGCATCGCCATCGCCGTGCGGATCGAGAGTCACAACCATCCTTCCGCCATCGAGCCATACCAAGGAGCCGCCACAGGTGTCGGGGGAATCCTGCGTGACGTCTTCACAATGGGAGCCCGCCCGATCGCCTTGATGGATCCGCTGTTCTTCGGCCCGCTCGACGACGCCAGAAGCCGCTTCGTCTTCGACGGTGTGATCCGGGGTATCTCCGGCTATGGCAACTCTGTCGGGGTGCCCACAGTCGGCGGCCAGCTGACATTCGCTCCCTGTTACGAGGGCAACCCTTTGGTCAATGTCTTCTGCCTCGGCGTCCTGCCCGTCGAACGGCTCGTGCTCGCGAGGGCGACGGGGGTCGGCAACCTCGTCGTCCTTCTCGGCTCGCTCACCGGGCGTGACGGGATCGGGGGCGTGAGCGTCTTGGCGTCGGCGGGCTTCGGGGGCGGTGAGGCGACCAAACGCCCAAGTGTCCAAGTCGGCGATCCCTTCGAGGAGAAACGCCTCATCGAAGCCTGCCTCGAGCTTCTCGATCATGGCCTCGTCGTCGGCATTCAGGACCTCGGCGGTGCCGGCCTCGCCTGCGCCACCTCCGAGACGGCTGCCCGCGGCGGCCTCGGCATGGAGATCGACGTCTCCGCCGTGCCCCTGCGGGAGGCGGGCATGTCCCCCGTCGAGATCATGACGAGCGAGAGCCAGGAGCGCATGCTCGCGATCGTCGAACCTGCGTCGCTCGAGGCCGTCCTCGCCACGTGTGCCCGCAACGAGGTGCGGGCGACGGTCATCGGCACGGTCGTCGAAGCAGGCGCGGAGGGGGTCGGACGGTTGGTGGTCCGCAACGGGCCGCCCGGTCTAGGCGAAGTCGTGGGAGATATGCCGGCGGCGTCCTTGGCCGATGGGGCGCCGCTCTACCACCGCCCATTGCTTCCCCCGCAGGGGCCCGCCGCCTCCGGCGTGAGGTCTATGGCAGAGGAGCTCTCGCCCTCCGACGAACTGTTGGCCCTCCTGTACGACCCGTCGTTCGTGTACCGGCAGTACGACCATCAACTGTTTCTCAACACCGTGCTCCCACCGGGCGCCGGGGACGCCGCCGTCCTCAAGCTCGCCGCTCCGGGGGTGGCCTGGAAGGGCAAGGGGCTGGCCCTCACCTGCGACGCCAACCCGGCATGGTGCTCTGTGTCGCCGCGGCGGGGCACCGAGCTCACCGTCGCCGAGGCCGTCCTCAACTGCTCGTGTGCGGGGGCGAGGCCGGTGGCGGCGGTGGACTGCTTGAACTTCGGCAACCCGGAGCATCCCGAGGTCATGTGGCAGCTGTCGGAGGCGATCGACGGGATGGCCTCGGCGTGCCTCGCCTTCGGGGTGCCCGTCGTGGGCGGGAACGTCTCGCTCTACAACGAGAGCGGGGGAATCGACATCGACCCCACCCCGGTCATCGGCCTCGTCGGCGTGATCGACGAGCTCGTGCAGCCACCGCCCGGCATCGGCCTCGGCGACGGGTGCGCGCTCGTGCTCGTCGGGGAAGGCGGGAGCCCGGGGGACGCCGTCGCCCTCGGCGGGTGCCGCTGGGGGCGGGAGCTGCGGGGTCAGGTCGGCGGGCTGCTGCCGGAGCTCGATTTCGACAAGCACACGGCCGTCTGCGAGCTGGTGCGCGGCCTCGTCGCCGCCGCCACCGCCGGGAGGGCGACGGTCGCCATCGCCGGCCTGCACGACGTCGGCGACGGCGGCCTCGGCGTCTGCCTGGCCGAGCTGTGCTGTGCCTCCGGTGTCGGGATCGTGATCGAGGAGAGCTGGACCGTGGAGGACCTCTTCAACGAGGCACCCTCGCGGGTGGTCGTCGCCTCGAGCGATGCCGACGGCCTCCTGGCGGCCGCCGGGGGCGCCGGGGTGCGCGCTCGCGTCATCGGGAGGGCGGCCGGCGACCGCCTCGTCGTGCCCGGGCTCGTCGACGTGGCCGTCGCCGAGCTCGTGGCCGTCCGATCGAGCCGCCTGCCGGAGGCAGCCGATCGGGCGAGCGCCTAGGGCAACCTATTCCGCCCGGTGCAGGAGAAACGTCCCCGTCGCCCGGCTCACCAGCTTCCCCTCGGCACTCTCGATGCGCGCCTCGGCGAAGGCGACCTGGCGGGTCTCGCGCACGACGGCGCCCCGCACCGCCAGCACGTCGCCGGCGGAAGCCGGGCGCATCGTCTCGGTCTTCAGCTCGAGCGTCGCCTTCGTCCGGTCCCGCCCGGACAGCCCCGCGTTGACGGCGAAATTCATGGCGGCGTCGAGAACGACGGCGTGAACTCCGGCCTGCACCGTCCCGTGCGGATTGCAGGCGAGGGCAGCCGGCTCCCAGATCGCCGTCGCCCAACCGGCATGGTCGTCGTCCTCGACGCCGAAGTCGTCGAAACGAACCCCGATCGCCCCGAGGATCGCCATCCCCCCGTCTCCGAGCCACCGCTTCATGTCCTTGGCCACGAGTCGCCACCGTACTGGCCCCCGGCCGGCCCCGCCCCCGGTCCGGCCCCGACCTCCGGCGGCCGTACACCCAGCAGGCGCCTCCGGTGGTGGGCGCCGGCCCGCCCCCGCTACTGTCTTGACTGACACGTCAGTTTGTGAAGAGGAGAGCAGGGATGCCCAACGCAGTCATCGTCGATGCCGTCCGCACGCCGGGAGGCAAGCGCAACGGCAAGCTCTCCGGCTGGCACGCGGCCGACCTCGCCGCTGAGACGTTGAAGGCGCTCGCCGAGCGCAATGACCTCGATCCGGCCCTCGTCGACGACGTCGTCATGGGCTGCGTCATGCAGGTCGGCGACCAGGCCGTCAACGTCGGTCGCAACGCCGTCCTCGCCGCCGGCTGGCCGGAGTCGGTGCCGGCCACGACGGTCGACCGCCAGTGCGGCTCCTCCCAGCAAGCCGTCCACTTCGTCGCCCAAGGGGTGATGGCCGGCGCCTATGACATCGCCATCGCCGCCGGCGTCGAGACCATGACGCGGGTGCCCATGGGTGCCTCCATCGGCAGCGGCGTGGGCTTCCCCTTCGGCCCGACCGTACGGGTGCGCTACGAGCCCGTAGGCGGCCTCGTCCCCCAGGGCATCTCCGCCGAGATGATCGCCGACCGGTGGGAGCTCAGCCGCGAGGAGCTCGACGCCTTCGGAGCCCAGAGCCAGCAGCGGGCGGTGCGGGCCACCGAGGAGGGGCGTTTCGAGCGGGAGATCGTCCCGGTGGAGGTCAGGGACGCCGACGGCAACCTCACGGGCGAGACGATCTCGACCGACGAAGGGCTGCGGGCCGGCACGACCGCCGAGACCCTCGCCAATCTGAAGCCGGCCTTCAAGCCGGACGGCAAGGTCACGGCCGGCAACTCCTCCCAGATCAGTGACGGCGCCTCCGCCGTGCTCGTGATGTCGGAGGAGCGGGCGGCCACCCTCGGGCTGCGACCCCGTGCCCGTTTCGTCGGCTTCGCCGTCGTCGGCGTCGACCCGGTGACGATGCTCACGGGCCCGATCCCCGCCACGGCGAGGATCCTCGAGCGGACGAAGCTCTCTATGGACGACATCGACCTCGTCGAGATCAACGAGGCCTTCGCCTCCGTCGTGCTCGCCTGGGAGAAGGAGCACCACCCGGACATGAGCCGGGTCAACGTCAACGGCGGGGCCATCGCCCTCGGGCACCCCCTCGGCGCCTCGGGCGCCAAGCTGATGGCCACGCTGCTGAACGAGCTCGAGCGGACGAGCGGCCGCTACGGCCTCCAGACGATGTGCGAGGGCGGCGGGTTGGCGAACGCCACCATCATCGAGCGCCTCGCCTAGATCCGGATCCGCGTCCTCGCGGTCATCGATGCCGGTTTGGTGTCGTGGTAGCT
>DASPSK010000467.1:0-9330 GCA_035623975.1 Acidimicrobiales bacterium
GAGGAGTGCCCCTCCGCCCGCGGCGACGGCCGCCGTCGCCGCGACGTCGTCACTGCTCTGTGGCTGCTTCGACAAGAGGCGACCCAGCCGGGCCTGCCGTTGAGGGAACGGCTTTGGCCGTGCCCGCGTTCCCGCGGGAACGCCGCTCAGCTCGACGGCCAGCGCCATCGCCCGTTGCAGCCCCCCGAGCTCATCGACAAGGCCGATATTCGCGGCATCCGCCCCCGTCCACACTCGGCCCTTGGCGGCGTCGAGGACGCTCTCGATCGGGAGCTTCCGGCCTTCGGCTACCCGCCCTGTGAAAACGTCGTAGATGTTGTCGAGCTCCGCCTCCGTCCGCTGACGCTGTGTCTCTGAGTGGGGGCGGTTGACCGAGAACATCGACGGCTCGGTACCGGTGTGAACCTCGTCGGCCGTCACGGCGAGTTTGGCCTTGGCCTTGGCGAGCACCGGATGCACGGTGATGACGCCGATCGAGCCGGTGATCGTGCCGGGCTGCGCCACCACCCGATCAGCCGCTGTCGCCACGTAGTACCCACCCGATGCGGCTACGGCCCCCATCGACACGACGAGTGGCTTGCCCAGCTCACGGAGCTTCACAAGCTCCCTCCATATGGCGTCGGACGCCACGGCCGAGCCCCCGGGGCTGTCGACCCGGAGGACGAATGCCTTCACCTTCTTGTCCTTAGCCGCAGCCCGGATCTGGGGGATGAACCTGTCGGCCGCCAGTATCGGGCCGCCCCTCAGACCGAAGGGGACGGTCGTTGAGCGGTGGATCTCGCCCACGGCGCGAAGAACGGCGACCGGCACGGCCTTTCCTGCCTGCCGCCCCTTGCCCGCACGCTTCTTGTATGCGGAGAGGTAGAGGAGCTTCGACTTCGGCCCGACTGAGGCTTTCGCCGCCGAAACGACCTCGTCGGTGTAGGCCAGCCGATCGACAAGGCCGGCGTCGAGCGCCTCGCTCGCCAGCAACGGGGCGCTGTCCGCCAACCGGCGCACCCGTTCGGGCGCCAGCTTGCGTGCTCGCGCCACGCCGTCGACCTCCCGCTCCCACAGGCTGTCGAGCAGTCGCTGCGACTGCTGGCGGTCGGGGCCGGTGAACCCGCGCTCGGACAGCTGGTTGGCGGCCGACTTGAACTCTTGCCGAGCCGAGACCTCGAGATCGATCCCGAGGCGGTCCAGCAGACCCCGGTAGAAGTTGGGTTCGCGTGATAGCGGCGCCATCCCGAGCATCCCCGTGGGATGCAGGACGACCTCGTGGCAGGCCGTGGCGAGGTAGTAGGCGGAGTTCGCCGGGCCGCCCTCGCCGAAGGAGTCGGTGACGGCGACGGTGGGTTTGCCCGTCTCCCCAAAGGCGATGACGGCATCCCGCAGCTCCTCGATGACCGCTCGGGGGACCGTCTCGAACCGGGGCCGGAGGATGAGACCGCCGACACGCTTGTCGCCGGAGGCTCGGTCCAAGGCGGCGACCGTCTCGCCGAGCGTCAGCGCCCGGCGCCCCGCCAGCCCGGCCAGCGGGTTGCGGCTGGCCACCTCCGCCGGCGCCGACGGCAGGTCAAGCTCGAGGATGGCGCCCGAGGGGACCCGCATTGCGAGCCGGGTGACGATCGCCGTGGCCAGTAATGACGCCACCACGACCGCCCCGGCGACTTCGGCGCTGTCGAGCAGATGGTGAACGAACAAGCTGATCAATGCCGTCAGCCCGACGACGGCAAGTGCCACCGTTCCGGTGGCGAGCAGGCCCAACAACACTCGCCGGACGTTCTTCATGGCTGCGCCCTCCTCCAAGGCAACTGAAGGTACTAGCCAGCGGGAATTCGAGTAAGGGGCGCCTCTCTCGTTCAGGACTCGTGAGGCGGGCGAGCGAGTCCTCGCTCAGCTTCGCCCCACCAGTGTTCGAACTGGCGGGCCGGCAGCGGTCGCGCCCAGAAGAAGCCCTGGGCCACGTCGCAGCCGAGCGTCGACACGAGCTCGTGCAGGCGGTCGTTGCTCACCCCTTCGGCTATGACGCGCAGGCCCATGGCATGGCCCAGGTCGACGATCGCCTTCACGATCTGGGCGGAGTCGACCGGGCCTTCGAGACGCTCGATGAAGGAGCGGTCGATCTTGAGGGTCGTGACCGGCAGCGTGTGGAGGTAGGCGAGGGAGGAGTACCCCGTGCCGAAGTCATCGATCGCCACTCCGAGGCCCATTTCCTGGAAGCGCTGCAGCGACGTCCGGGTGGACGGGCTGTCCGCCATGAGGACCGACTCGGTCACCTCGAGGGCGAGACGGCTCGGAGCGATTCCGTAACGCTCGATGACCGCCCGGATCACCTCCGAGGTGTCCGGATCCTCGAGCTGATGGGAAGAGATGTTGATGGAGAGCACGCCGACACGGGGCCCGTCCTCCTGCGCATCCCAGGATGACAGCTGGGCGACGGCCGCCTCGAAAACCCATGCGCCGATCGGCTTGATGAGCCCCAGGTCCTCTGCGAGGGGGATGAAGTCCAAGGGAGGGACGAGTCCCCGCCTCGGATGGTTCCAGCGGATGAGGGCCTCGGCGCCGAGCGGCTGGCCGTCACGAGCTACCTCCGGTTGGTAGTACACCTCGAATTCCCCGTGCGCCAGGGCCTGGCGGAGCTCTGTCTCCATTTCGAAGCGGGCGACCAGGCGACGGCGGCTCTCCTCGTCGAAGAACTCTGAGCGGTTCCTTCCCGCCGCTTTCGCCTTGTACATGGCGGCATCTGCGTCCCGCAGGACGGTCTCGGCGTTGGAGCGGGCGGCGGGGATGACGATGCCGATGCTGCCCGTGACCACGAGCTCGTGGGCGCCGTACCTGATGGGCGTCTCGAGCACGGAGAGGACTCGATCTGCCACCGTGACGGCATTGTGGGAATCGCGCACGTGCCTGATGATGAAGGCGAACTCGTCGCCACCGAAGCGAGCAACCGTCTCGCCCGCCCGGATTGTGCCCATGAACCTGAAACCGACCTCCTTGAGCACGGCGTCGCCGGCCTCGTGGCCAAGGCTGTCGTTCACATCCTTGAACCGGTCGAGATCCAAGAAGAGCACGGCGATGCTGGAACCGCTGCGCCGCCGGCGGGCGAGCTCCTGGTTCAGCCGGTCGAGGAAGAGCGCCCGGTTCGGGAGGCCTGTGAGAACGTCGTAGAAAGCTTGGTGAACGAGCTCCTCGTGTGCCTCGACCTCCTCGGTGACGTCCTCGATCGTGACCACGTAGCCACTTTCGGGTTCTTCGCCCTTCGGAGCGGCCAGCAGTCTCACGTGCCGGAGCTCACCGCTCGGATGCTGGATCCTGAGCGGAGTCGTCACGGCCGCCTGGGGGCGGAAGTTTTCGAACAGCGAGCTGAGCATCTCCCTGTCCTCGGGGTGGACGGCGTCGATCCACCCCCTGCCGCTGAGCGACGAGGCGTCCCTCCCCGTGATCTTCCCAATTGTCGAGTTGGCATAGGTGAGCCCGCCGTCCGGCGAGAGCTCGAAAATGCCGATGGGGGCCGTGTCGGCGAGCACGCGGAAGCGGGCCTCGCTCGCCTCGAGGGAGGCGGCGAGCACCTGCTGCGCCCGCTCCGCCTCCTTGCGCTCTGTTATGTCGACAAAGACCTCGCCAATCC
The DNA here is from genome assembly GCA_035623975.1 of Acidimicrobiales bacterium. GTDB lineage: Bacteria > Actinomycetota > Acidimicrobiia > Acidimicrobiales > Bog-793 > JAKACA01. Next base: position 3,611 of record DASPSK010000467.1, read on the forward strand.
CGATGATCTCCCCCGCCACGCGCACCGGGTAGTAGCTCTCGAGCCAGGTGTGCACCTCTCCTCGGTCCTTGGCGCTCCCGCTCGTCACCTCGAGGTTGACGAGCGGATCGCCCTCGGACATGACCTTCCTGTAGGAGGGCTCGATCTGCGACCAGGCCTGCGGGTTGATGTCGGCCAACGTGCGCCCGATGTGCTCCTCGACGGAGAGGCCGTTGATGGCGGCCGCCTTCTCATTGACGCGGGCAAAGCGGAATTCGCGGTCCAAGAAGGCAAAGCCGACCGGAGCGCTCGATTGCAGGGTGTCGAGCAGGCTCAGTGTCTCGCTTATCTTCTGCTCCACCTGCTTTCGCTCCGTTATGTCCTTGCCGACCAGCGCGATGGCAAAAGGCCTGCCGTCACGTTCGAGGACGTTCATGGTGAGCTGGAGAACAGCTGCCCCCGCCTCGGTTTCGTACTCGGTCGAGAACGAGCCGGTCTCCTTTGCCTGCCCGAAGTACTCGTACCACTTCCTTACGCGGGACGGATCCGGGCTGAGGTCTTCTGGACGCATGCCGAGCTCGAGCACGATGCCGCCATGCTTGGCGAAGTACTCTCGCATGCTCCGGTTGTACGACACGAGCCCGTAGGTCTCGATGTCGACGGACCAGATCCAGTCCTGTGTGCTCTCGATGATCGCATCGAGCAGAGCGGCCGACTCCCGGCCGTGTCGTTCGGCAAGAATGCGTTCGGTGACGTCACGAGCGTTGCAAACGATGCCGCCGCCGGCCGGGTCCTCGAGGCAGTTGATCGCCCTGACTTCGAGGAAGCGCCACTCATCGGATGCCGTTCGGAACCGGGCAACGACAGTTGGATGCAGGGTCGGCTCTGAGACAAGTTGCAAGAAGGTGGCGGCGGTTTCTTCGCGGTCGTCCGGGTGCACGAACTCGAGCATGTCCAGCCCCACGTTCTCTTCCGCGAGAAACCCGAGGATGCGCCGTCCGGCGTCGTTGACGTAGACGAGCTCCGCCTTGTCATTCACGATGGCGACGAGGTCGCTCGAGCTGGCCACCAACATCCTGAAACGATCCTGGGGGGTCAGGTCCTCTATGAAGGTCGCCGTCATGTCTTCACCCAAGGGCACGACGGTGACGTTTCTCAACGCCGGCGTCGGCGTCGGGATAAAGACGTCTGCTTGCACGCGCCGCCCGGTCCGCAGGGCGTCACAGTTGAGCTCTCCGAAGCTCGATTCGGAGAGCGCTTGGTTGCGAGAGAGCCGTTGCCCCCGCAGGCCCGCCAGGGGTAGATCCCCGCCGTCGGTGAAGCCATTCGCGTCGAGGAGCTCCCAGTCGATGATCTCGTCCTTCCGGCGGATCGCGCGCATCAGGACATAGCCACCGGGGAAGCTCTCGAGAGCGGCGCGGGCGGCTACGTCATTCTCAGCTCGGGACACGAGATGCTCGGGGTCGCTGGGGGATGCTTCTCATGGGTCGTTGCTCGTCTTCGGGATGCATCATTATCTCCCGCAGATGCGAGCAACGAAGCGATGCCCTACGGGTGTCGCCGGTCAGCTCCAGGGCGATTCGAGGAGCGGTCGCCTCAGCGGGTGGCGCGCGAGCGAGCCTTACCGCGGGAAGGCCCTCCTGGACAGGCTCAAGTCAGACTGTCCATCAGCCGACAATTCGGTGGACAGTTCCGCCAGGAGCCGCCCTGATGAGTTCGCACCCCGATACGGCCGCTGGAGCGGCCTCCTCGACCCGACTGCTACGGTCGCTGCTCCAGTTCGAGGGAGACGTCAACGGACCTGGCGTCGAGCGGGTCTTGAAGGCTGTCACCTACATGTACCTCGGCTTGCCCGTCTACGCCCTGGCGCTGGCGCTGCTGTGGCGGCACATTCGGTCCGAGCCCGACCTTTTCCTGGCCCTGGCAGCGATGGCCCTGTTCGTGGCGATCAATGTCTTCGACTTCTGGCACCTCCAGCACGGGGCCATGGGCGAGTTCACGCCCCTCAAAGCGCTGTGCGAGGTCTGGCTCGCGACGGGCACCTTCGCACTCTTCGGCGCTGCCTTCGGAACTCACGAGGGGGCGTTTCTCCTCCTACCGTGCCTACCGTTCCTCGTGACTGCCCTCATGGGCAAACCGGTCATGGTCGCCGGTGGCTGGCTCGGGCTCTTCGCCGCCCTCGTGGTCGAGACGACCGCCCAGGCCCCGGCCTCACAAGCCCTCCCCGTTGCTGTCTTGTTCGCCGTCGGCGCCGGTGTCGCCGCCCTGATGATCAACGAGGTCGTGCGGGGCACGATCCGGGACGGGCACGTCAGCCGCTCCCTCGCCGAGCTGGCCGCCCACGCGAGCACGCTGCGGGAGTGGCCGGACGGCCTTCTGACGGTGGCGGCAACGCTGGCCACGGCGATGGAGGTGGATCGCTTCGCCGTGTGCATCCGCTCCGCCCCGGGCGCCTCCCTCGAGCAGGTGTTCGCGTGGCCAGAGGCCGACTGGGTGCTCTCCCGCCCTGCCGGTGACGTCCGCGAGCTCGCACTGACCGCCCTGGCCAAGGGCGAGCCACTGCACGACGAAACCCACTACGCCACTCCCGCCTTCAGCGCCGCCGCCGGCCTCGTGGTCCTCTGCCCCTTCCGGGGGCGCACCGGCTCGCCCGTCGACACGACGATCGCCACCACGGTGGCCCGTCTCCTTGCCTTGATGTTCGACCGCAGCCGCGTCATCGCCGGCCTCATCGACCTGGCGCATACCGACGAGCTCACCGGCCTGCCCAACCGGCGCCGGCTGTTCGAGGTCCTGCACCGCGAGGCGTCCCGCGCCAAGCGGAGCGGTCGAGCGTTCAGCATCACCATGCTCGATCTGGACAACTTCAAGAGCTACAACGACCGGTTCGGTCACGCGGCGGGAGACCACCTCCTCCGCCTGTTCGCCGAACGTACTGTCTCGAGGCTCCGCGGACAGGACCTCATCGCGCGCTACGGCGGGGAGGAATTCTGCCTGGTGTTGCCGGAGACCGATGCAGCCGGCGCCGCCACCCTCGTCGAGGCTCTCCGGCGTGTCGGCGCAGGCGTGGACCCGCTCGGCGAACGGGTGACCTTCTCAGCCGGCATCGCCACCTGGGACATGGAGGAGTCGATCGACGATCTCGTCCTGCGGGCGGACACGAGCCTGTATGCCGCCAAGGAGACCGGGCGCGATCGGATCGTCAGCCTGACCTGAGCGGCTGCTCCCCGCGTTCGTGGCGCCGGGCGCCCCCGGTTGGCAAAGCGGGGTCCTTTGCCCCTGGTGGAGCAGCGGGCGCGAAGCTCATGCTGGTAACAGTCAGGGCGAGAGCGCCTGAGGCGAGATCGTGCGTCAGAGGGGTCCCTTCTCCTGCTGCGAGAAGCAGCGAGGCGTGCCCATCCTGCGAGCAGACCTGACCCCGGTCTGGGAGGAGGTCGCGTAATGGAACTGCAGGGATCCCGCACCTATGAGGCTCCGATCGAGGCGGTGCTCGCGATGTTTCGTGACCCGGCGGCGACGATCGCCAAATACGAGAGCATGGATCACCGGGACGTGAAGGTGCTCGAGTGCAAGGAGACCCGGGGCGTGCTGCGCATTTGCTCCACGCGGGTCGTCGACGTCGACCTCCCCGGCTTTGCGAAGCGAGTGCTGCGCCCGACGAACACGATGCGCCAGACCGACGAGTGGCGGAAGGGAGCTGACGGCTCCTGGGAAGGCACTTTCGATGTGGACGTGCAGGGAGCTCCCATCCACATCTTCGGCACCATGAGCCTCAGGCCGGAGGGCCGCCACCGCTGCACTCACGAGGTCGACCTCCGCATGGACGTGAAGGTTCCGATCATCGGAGGGCGGATCGCCGACTGGGCGGGCAAGAACGATGTCCGCCGGAACCTCGAGGGCGAATTCGCCTTCAACACTGCTTGGCTCGCTCAGGTCGCCGCACGCTGAGAGCTGGAGCGGGTCTGCACCGGCCAGGGGTGCACGGCCGCCGGGTACGGGCGAAGCCGGTCCAACTCCAGCCCCTCGGGGTTCAAACCGGTTGCGCGTTCGGCACGAGGCCGGCGCGCGGCTCGAACCTCGCCCCATGCTCGAGCAGGGGCGCGATGATGGCCGGGAGGGCCGGCCGGGCGATGAGGTAGCCCTGGCCCTGGTCGCAGGCGAGGAGCTTGACGGCGCTCATCTGGGAAGGGGTCTCGATGCCCTCGACGACGGTACGCAGACCGAGGGCATGAGCGAGCTGAGTCATGAGGTCTATGAGCACGACGGTCGTGTTGTCGTCGTCGATCTCGTTCGTGAAGCTTCGGTCGATCTTGAGGATGTCGACGGGTAGCCGGCGGAGGTACTCGAGGGACGAGTAGCCGGTGCCGAAGTCGTCCACGGCGATGAGGACGCCGAGGCCCTTCAGTTCTCTCAGCCGGTCGATTGCGAGCTCTCCCTCGTGCAGCATGATGCTCTCGGTAACCTCGAGTGTCAGCTGGCCGGGCGGCATCCCGTGCCGGTTGAGCGTCTCGCGCACCGTGGCGACGAGGCTCGGATCGCGCAACTGGCGAGCCGAGACGTTCACGGCCAGGTTCGGGCACTCGAAGCCGTCGCGCTTCCAGTCGGCGAACTGGGCGCAGGCGAGGTCGAGCACGGCCGCCCCGATGAGCACGATCGCACCGTTGTCCTCAGCGGGCCGGATGAAGGAATCCGGGTACAGCAAGCCCATCTCCGGGTGGCGCCACCGGACGAGGGCCTCGACCCCGTTCAGCTCTCCGTTTCTCACCTCGAGGATCGGCTGGTAGTGGATCTCCAGCTGCTCGGGATGGTCGGCCAGCACCATGAGGTCGTTCTTGAGAGAGATGCGGGCGAAGACGTCGCTGAGCATCTCGGAGTCGAAGACCCTGTAACAGCTCTTCCCGGTCGCCTTGGCTTCGTAGAGGGCGACGTCGGCCGCTCGCAACAGGCTCTCGGGCGTGTCGCCCGGCTCCGAGGCGATGGCGATCCCGATGCTCGTCGAGGTCACCACGCGTTGCCCGCTGGCCAGCAGGGGCGGCGCTACCGCCCGGGTGATTCGCTCGGCCGTCTCGAGGGCCCCGCCGGCCGTCTCGAGATCCTCGAGGAGCACACCGAACTCGTCGCCGCCGAGGCGGGCGATCGTGTCTGCTCGCCGCGTCGCCTCCCGCAAGCGGTCGGCCACGACGCACAGCACCTTGTCGCCCGCCAGGTGTCCGAGAGTGTCGTTGACGGATTTGAATTCGTCCAGGTCGCAGACCATGACTGCCACGGTGAGCCGGTTGCGCAGTTGCCGGTCGAGGGCGTGCTCGATGCGTTCGGCGAAAAGGACGCGGTTGGCGAGCCCGGTGAGTGGGTCGTGGGAGGCCTGATGGGCAAGTTCTGTCTCGCGTTCACGCAGTTCCGAGATGGTGACGTGCAATCGGTCAGCGAGCGAGGTGTTCTCGAGGAGCGTGAGGAGCTGGCGAGCCAGCACCGTGGCGAGGGTGATGAAGCCGGTTGCGACAAGGAGGGCGTCGAACCTCGTGCCGGTGGCAGCTTTGAAGGCTGCGATGCCGGCGGCGAGAGCGAGCGGGATGTAGGGCAGGATGGTCTGGGCGACGGAGGTGCGGCCGATTTCACCGGCATCGTCATCCTGCGGGACGGGCACCGTAGCGGCGAGGAGGATCAGCAGGTAACCCACCACGTAGCCGACGTCGAAGATGTTGCCGTTCCCGTAGGTGTTCGTGTAGGTGAAGTAGCTGTAG
>DASPSK010000474.1:0-2684 GCA_035623975.1 Acidimicrobiales bacterium
TGAAGGCACGGGCGGCGATGAGGTGGTCAGGCGTCCCCGAGAAGGCGGACGTCGCCGAGCCCGCAGCGAACAACGCCAAGCCGCCGATGAGCACCCACTTGCGGCCGATGCGGTCACCGACGCTGCCGGCCACGAGGAGCAGGCCGGCAAAGACGACGGCGTAAGCATCGACGATCCACTGCAGCTGGGACGAGGAGGCATGCATGGCACGCACCATGACCGGCAGCGCCACGTTCAAGATGGTGTTGTCGAGGCTGACGATGAGCAGGCTCACGCAGAGCACTGCCAGCACCAGCCCGCCGTGCGGCCCAGGGACGGCTTGCGCGTCCGCAGCTCCGCCGGCCGGCCGCGCGGAGGACGTCGTGGTCTCGCCGATCACGCTTTCTGGCGGCTGAAGGACGGCCGACTCCTGCCCGATCTCCACCCCGGGCGGCGAACTCATAGAGCTTCCTCCTCGTCCACTCCTGAGCATGGTCGGTAGGCACCGCCCTCACCAGGGCACAAGGTCACTTCTCACCACCGAGGGCTGGGTGTGGGAGCGCTCCCTGAGACGATCCGTGCCGAGGCGGGACGAGCCTCACGTACCGTCTGGGAGGAGGTGGGCCACGGCGACGATCACGTCGCGGGACGAGACCATCCCGATGACATCGCCCTCCCGACGCACCGGGAGATGACGGACCCCTTCGCTGGCCATGAGCCTGATGGCATCCGCCACGGTGGCGCTGGCCTCGAGCGAGAGGAGATCGCCGGAGGACACGTCGGCCGCCCACACGCTGTCGGCATTGGCGTCGAGGGCGAGAGCGTTGACGATGTCGTGCTCGGTCACGATGCTCGAGGGCCCCTCAGGGCTGAGGAGCACGAGGGCGCCCACCTCGTCGGCGGACATGGTCTCGGCGACGGCGCGCAAGGACATCTCGGGATCACCGAACACAGGAGGCGTTGCCATGACGTGGGTGACAGGACAACCGAGCCCACAGAGATGTCGCGCCCCCTCGGACGCGTTGCCCTCGAGACCGTCCTGGCGTGCCGTCTCCTGTGCGGTGATCATGCGACCACTCTGCGCCCGGCACGACCCTGCGCCTAGGGGCTTAGGTCCTTCTTTGTCGCCAACGCGTCGAGGCCGGTCCCCCGCCGCGGTGACCGCTTCGGGCGGGACCCGAAAGGATCAGACGGTGTGGACGACGAGAACGTCGCAGTTGGCGTCCTGAGTGACGGTGTTCGGAACGCTGCCGCGGATCCGCCGCTCGATCCCCTTCGAGCCCACGACGATGAGGTGGGCGTCGAGCCGCTCCGCCATGCCCAGGATTGCGGCGGCGGGGTCAGTCTCAAGGGCGTGAGTCTCCGCCTTGACGCCGGCCTTCTCGGCCAGCAGCGCGGCGGCTTGCAGGGTTGCCTGCGCCTCACCGTCGGCGCTGAGCGCCCACCGGAACTCCGCTGGCAACACCGCCCTGTCTGCTTCCAGCTTCGACATGGACGTGGGGCGGTAGGCGGTGACGATGTGGAGGGTGTCACCGGTCCGAGAGGCCAGCTCGACCGCGCGCGCCACTGCTTTGTTGGCCGTCGACGATCCGTCCGTCCCGACGACGATTCTCTCGAACATGGCACCCCTTCGTCATCCGTCGATCGCTACTGGCTGAGGACGTCAGCGTATTGGACCCGCTCTGGCAGGTCCAGGCTGGACGGCGTGAGCCACGGGAGGAGGACCCGTTTGTTCCAGGTCCCGTAGGGGATGGACGTATCATTTACACAAGAAGGGGCCTGAGCACAGGCGGCGAGGCAAGCACCCATGAGGATCAAGTGCCGTGGCGGGCAGGATAAGAGAATTCCTTCCTCGCCGCGCGGCGGACCGCATGCCGGAGCCGTGCGCTTGCCCGAGGCCGCTCATGGGCTCCTTTTCCAGACGGCAACCGGTTGTCCCCAAGGACGACTCGTAGGGCCTTACGATCTTCTGCAGTACGTGGCCGGGTCGCTTCTCGGCGATCCGGAGCGATGATGAGGAGAAGTGGGGATCCGATGATGCAGCGACACCTCCACGAGTCGAAGGGCAGTCGGGGACTGCTGAGGGATGCCCGGCTCCCGACCGTGCGGGCGGCCAAAGCCGCCCTCGTCGCGCTGGTGGTCATCACGGCCCTCCTTGTCGTCACACCCCAGGTCGCAACGGCACAGGAGACCACGACGACCACCATCACGAGCGTGAGCTCCGACTTCCTCGCCGGCGACCCCATGACCATCAACGTGGTTGTCACCGCCGCAAGCGGGACACCGACGGGCACGGTGACGGTCACCGACGGCGGGACCGGGAGCTGCCCGATCACCCTCAGCGGCGGTGGCGGCAACTGCCAGATCACCGAGTCGACGGCCGACCCCTACACGCTCACGGCGTCCTACGGCGGGGACTCGAACGACGACTCGTCGACGTCCTCCGGTTTCGACGTCACGGTCGGCGGGGACGCCACGACGACCTCCCTCACCATCGCGACTGCGAGCCCGGTGGTCGGCCAGCCCATCACCGTCGACGTGAGCGTGGGGGGAGGCTCGCCGACGGGCACGGTGACCGTCACGGACGGCACGCAGGTGTGCACGGCCGATCTCAGCGACGAAACCCCCAGCTGTGCGATCACCGAGACGGCGGTCGGGACATACGGGTTCACGGCCACCTACAACGGGGACTCGACGTACTCCTC
>DASPSK010000484.1:0-4137 GCA_035623975.1 Acidimicrobiales bacterium
GCTCCTGGATCTCCTCGACCGTCACGCTGGCGCCTTGCTTCAGCACGACGATGGCATGCACCTGCTCGCCCCAGGTGTCGTGCGGGATGCCGATGACGGCCACATCGGCCACGGCGGGATGCGTGGAGATGGCGTTCTCGACCTCGATCGAGTAGACGTTCTCGCCCCCGGTCACGATCATGTCCTTCACGCGGTCGACGAGGTAGAGGTAGCCGTCGGAGTCGAGCCGCCCCACGTCGCCCGTGTGGTACCAGCCGCCCTCGAACACGTGCTCGGTTTCCTTCGGGCGGTTCCAGTACTCGCGCATGAAGTTCCCGCCCTGGGCGCAGACCTCGCCTTGCTCCCCAGGCCCGAGAAGCTTGCCGGTCGTGTCCTGTATGGAGATCGTCACGCCGAGCGGAGCCCTCCCGGCGGAGCGCAACCGATCCCCGCCGGCGTGGTGGTCGGCGGGCGTGAGGAACGTGAGGACCGAGGAGCACTCGGTCATGCCGTAGCCCTGCCAGAGCCTCAGGCGCGGGAGCACCTCCTGCACCCGCTGCAGCAGCGTGAGCGGCATCGGGGAGGCGCCGTAGACGAGGTCCTGCAGGGACTCGAGACGCTCGGGGTGGAACTCCGGATGGTTGATCATCATGGCGATCATCGTCGGCACCATGACGGTCCAGTCGACGCGGTGTTTCTCGACGAGGTCCAGCATCGCCCCCGGTTCGAAGAGCGGGAGTGTCACCGAAGTCGAGCCGGTGGCCGGGATGCCGATGACGGCGGCCATGGAGGCGGCATGGAACATCGGTGTCTGGTGGAGGTAGACGCGGCCTGGGGACAGGTCCACCGCCAGGCCGACGTGGTAGAGGTTGAGCATCTCGGCGCGGTGATCGAGCAGGGCGCCCTTCGGCAGGCCGGTCGTGCCGCCGGTGTACATGAGAACGACCGGGTCGTCCTCCTCCGGCTCGTCGGGGGAGACCGGCTCGCCCGCCTCGATCAGATCCTCGTAGTTGACGTCGTGGGGGACGTCCCGGTCCCCGATGAGGACGACCCGTTTCAAGGGGAGGTCGGCGCGCACTTCTTCGATGTTGCGGAGAAGATGCTCTGCGAAAAGGGAGTCGACGAACACGACCTCGGAGGCGGAGTCGACGAGGATGGTCTGCAGCTCGCGACCGGCGAGACGGAGGTTGAGGGGGTTGATGATGCCGGCCCCGAGGAAGGCGGCGTGGTAGAGCTCGAGAAACTCATGGCAGTTGGCTGCCATCACAGCGAAGCGGTCGGACTTCGTCAGCCCGAGCTCGGTGCGCATGGCATTGGCGAGACGGAGCACCCGGCTCCCGTGGAGGGCGAAGCTGGCGCGGTAATCGCCGTCGTGCACCGCGTCGGCATCGGCGAAGCGCTCGAAGGCGGGTAGGAGGACACGGCTGCCGACGAGTTCCTTCATGAGTACCTCACTGCTGTGGTCCGGCGACACGGCGCTCGGGTGAGCGGATTGTGCCGCTGCGCAGGCACGAATGTAGTTGGCCAGGCCTCCTGAGCGCCGGTCCGCTCGGCTCGCTCCGTCCTCCAGTACCCTGTAGCGGCGGGCACCTGGACTGGACTGAAGGAGCAGCCTTGACCAAGTACGTGTTCGTGACCGGCGGTGTGTCGAGCTCGCTCGGTAAGGGCCTGACGGCTTCCTCCCTCGGCCGCCTGCTCAAATCCCGGTCGCTGCGCGTGACGATGTGCAAGCTGGACCCGTACATCAACGTCGATCCGGGCACGATGAACCCGTTCGAGCACGGCGAGGTCTTTGTCACCGACGATGGTGGCGAGACGGATCTCGATCTCGGCCACTACGAGCGCTTCATCGACGAGAACCTCCACCGGGACTCGAACGCCACGACGGGGCAGATCTACTCCGCCGTCATCGCAAAGGAGCGCCGGGGGGACTACCTCGGCAAGACCGTGCAGGTCATTCCCCACATCACCGACGAGATCAAGGAACGCGTTCATCGCCTTGGCGCCAAGGAGGACGTCGACGTTGTCATCACCGAGGTCGGCGGCACCGTGGGTGACATCGAGATCGTCCCGTTTCTCGAGGCCATCCGACAATTCCGCCGCGAGGTCGGGCGGGAGAACGTCTGTTACATCCACCTCACCTACGTCCCCTTCCTGCGCACCGCTGGGGAGCAGAAGACGAAGCCGACCCAGCACTCCGTCACCGAGCTGCGCAGCCGCGGCATCCAGCCGGACGTGATCGTCTGCCGGAGCGAGCAGCCCATCTCCGACAACTTGAAGCGCAAGATCTCGCTGCTGTGCGACGTGCCCGTGGAAGCCTGCGTGTCGGCTGTCGACGCCGAGACGATCTACGCGATCCCGATCGCCTTGCACGATGAGGGCCTCGACGAGATCGTCTGCCGCATCCTCCGGCTCGACGGGCCTGAGCAGGCCATCGACATCTCGTCGTGGGAGCTCATGCTCGAGCGGATGGCGGCCGCCACCGACAGCGTGCGCATCGGTGTCATCGGCAAGTACGTGAACCTGCCGGACGCCTATCTCTCGGTGATCGAGGCGCTCCGGCATGCCGGTTCCGCCCACGGCGTGAAGGTGCAGATCGACCTCGTGCAGGCAGAGGACGTCACCGGCATGTTGGCGGCCACGCTGGACCACCTCGACGGCATCGTGATCCCCGGAGGCTTCGGCGAGCGCGGCATCGAGGGAAAGATCGCCGCGGCCGGCTTCGCCCGAGAGCACGGCATCCCCTGCCTCGGCCTCTGCCTCGGCCTGCACACGATGGTCGTCGACTTCGCCCGCAACGTCGCCGGCATGGAGAATGCCAACACGAGCGAGGTCGACGTGCGCACGCCCTATCCGGTCATCGACCTCATGGACGACCAAGTGGACATCGCCAACAAGGGCGGGACGATGCGCCTCGGGGCCATGACCGCCCGCCTGCGGCCCGGATCCCAGGTGGCGGAGCTCTACTGCGACGAGTACGTCTCGGAGCGCCATCGTCACCGCTTCGAGGTGAACCCGAGATTCCGCAATCGCCTCGAGGAGGCCGGGCTGGCCTGCACGGGCATCTCGGTGAAGGACGACCGCCTCGTAGAGTTCATCGAGCTGCCCTCCCATCCGTTCTGGGTCGGTACGCAAGCGCACCCCGAGTTCAAGAGCCGCCCGGACCGGGCCCACCCGTTGTTCTTCGGCCTCGTGGCCGCGGCGCTGGCACGGGCGCGGAGCCGTGAGCCCCGCTTGCTCGAGCTGGACCTCGACCTCGATGCCGTCGGCTGAACTGCCGGAGACCCCGTTCCGTCGACTAGGGGAGCGGGGCCGATTCGATGGGGGTTTCTTCCAGGTCGTGACGGCGACGTTCGTGGGACCGGACGGCTTCACCTTCGAACGTGAGGTGATCCGCCATCCCGGCGCCGTCTGCGTGGTGGCACTCGAGGGCGACCGCCGCAGTGTCCTCATGATCCGCCAGTACCGGGGCGCTGTGGACACGGCCCTGCTCGAGCTTCCAGCCGGCAAACGCGACGTCCCCGACGAGGATCCGGCGCTGTGCGCCGGCCGGGAGCTTGCCGAGGAGATCGGGCGGGAGGCGTCGTCGATGAAGGAGGTCGCCCGCTTCTACAACTCTCCGGGGATCAGCGACGAGGAGACGATCTGCTACCTCGCCGAGGGCTTGCGCGTGGTTCCCCGCCGGGCGCACGGGGTGGAGGAGGAGCACCTCGTCGTCGAGCGGATCTCTCTCGCCGACGTGGAAGAGCTCGTGGCGATCGGCGAGCTCGTGGATGCCAAGTCGATTATCGGCCTGTTGGCTGCTCGCCGGGCCCTCGGGTGGGTGACGCGGCCGCCGGGCATGGCACCGTCGCCGCCGAGTCGCGATCTCGAGGCGAGCGGAGGCGGGCAGTAGCCGTCGCCGCCACGCACCTCGACTCCGAGACCGTCCGCCGCCCCCTCAGCCGGGACGCCGAGGAGTTCCTCTCCTTCCTCGCCGTCGAGAAAGGTCGGGCGCCGGCGTCCATCGCTGCCTACCGCCGCGATCTGCGCGCCTACGAGGAGTTTCTCTTTGGGCGAGGCCTCAGCCTGGCAGAGGCCGGCCCCCGGGTAGTGGAGGACTATCTCGCCTTCCTGGCCGCCTCCGGTCGGCGGGCGACGTCGAACGCCCGGGCGTAC
>DASPSK010000023.1:0-3218 GCA_035623975.1 Acidimicrobiales bacterium
TACCGCAACCTCCCGATGCTCGTCGTCGTCGACCCCGAGAACCTCCCGGCAACCGAGCCGGAGGAACTTGATGGGCGGATCGCGAGTGTGCGCGGCCTCTCGGGCCACTAACTTTGCTCCCATGGTGGAAGTTCGGCTCTCCCGGGTTCGAGTCGACCTGACGTCGAGCACTCCCGTCGTCCTGCTGCAGGAGACGGAGGGCACGCATCGATCGCTCCCGATCTTCATCGGCCCGCCCGAGGCGGCGGCGATCGCCCTTGCCCTGCAAGGCGTCGAGCTGCCCCGACCCATGACCCATGACCTCATGAGCGTTCTCCTGGACGCTCTCGGCGGCCGCCTGCTCCGTGTCGTCGTGACCGAGCTGCGGGAGTCGACGTTCTACGCCGAGCTGCAGATACGGGCCGGAGAGCGGGACGTCACGGTCTCCTGTCGCCCCTCGGACGGGATCGCCCTGGCGGCTCGCACCCATTCACCCCTCTACGTCGCCGACGAGCTCATGGACGCCGAGGGCCTCGTCGTCGAGCCCGACGAGGACGACGTGAGCGAGGGCGGCACTCCCGAGGAGCTCGTGGACGAGTTCCAGAAGTTCCTCGACACGATCAGCCCGGAGGACTTCACTCCTTAGCGGCCGCGGCGCTCGAGCGTGCCCGGCCTCGGTCTCAAAACAGGCCCTCAGCCCGGCACACGCTCGAGAATCTTGAAGCGCCCTATCGAAGCCAATATCTCGATTGTGCGGGCCTCCTCCGACGGGCAACGGCGTCGCCGCGTGCGGGTGGGGACCACCCGGGCGGCGATCGCACGGCGAGGTTTGATCTCTGGTTGAAGTCGAGGTTGAGGCCCGACGCGAATCTCTCAACTGGTGGTTGACGTGGAGCCCTGCGGCCCGTAGCGTGGATGACGGTCATGTAGTTACGTTGCTGTCGTCCGAGTCTCAGGCCCGGGCTGCGGTTCGAGTGACAGGGGCAGCCAACATGCCGCAAGAGGGGTATCGCGGTCCGCAGGTCTGCAAGATCGTCGGCATCACCTACCGTCAGCTCGATCACTGGGATCGCACGGGTCTCAAGTCCCCTTCGCTCGAGCAGGCGAAGGGGAGTGGCACGCAGCGGCTCTACTCCTACCAGGACGTCGTCGAGCTGCGGATCATCAAGCAGCTGTTGGACGCCGGGGTCACCCTGCAGCGGGCGCGGAAGGCCATCGACTTCCTCCGTGAGTCCGGTGACGACCTCGCCAGTGCCAGCCTCGTGCTCGGCGCCGCCGGTTCGGTTCTCGTGCGCGACGACGAGGAGCTCCTCGACCTGCTGCGAGGTGGGCAGCGCGTCTTCAACGTCGTGGCCCTGTCCGGCGTGAAAGGGGACGTGGACTCGGCCATCGTGCAGATCGTCGGCGGCGTCTCGTCGCCTGCGCCCACCGCCGCCAAGGAGTCATCCCCACCGCCCGCCCGCCCGGCGAATCTCGCCTAGGAAGGCCCGGCGATCGCTCGGTACCCGCTCCGCTTCGGACCCCACCGGCATGATCGCCGCAGGGGTGCTGGGACGAGTCCCCTCGCCCCGCCGGTGCGATTCGCCCACGAGTCCGAGCGCCTCTTCGCCGAGCTGCTCGATTTCTACGAGGTCGCCTGGGAGTACGAGCCGGTCGAGTTCGTGCTCGCCTGGCGCCCGGACGGGTCACCCCTGCAGGCCTTCCGGCCGGACTTCTACCTGTCCGAGCACGGCATCTTCCTCGAGCTCACCACGCTGCGTCAGGACCTCGTGACGGTGAAGAACCGCAAGGTGCGCCAGCTCACCGAGCTGTACCCGGACGTGCAGGTGAAGATGCTCTACCGCCGCGACATCGTCGCCCTCATCGCAAAATATCGTCTCGACGCCACGTCTAGATTGGCCGGGTGAACGACACGCCCGAGGCACCCGATTCCGGCGGCACCCCAGATCTTCGAAACTCCCCGCTTCGAGCCGAGCACGAGGCGCTCGGCGCCCGTCTCGTCGACTTCGGCGGGTGGGAGATGCCGCTGTCGTACCCGAGCGGGACCATCGCCGAGCACATGGCGTGCCGCAACGCCACCGCCTGCTTCGATGTGAGCCACCTCGGCACGGTCCGGGTCACCGGCGAAGGGGCCTTCGAGTTGTTGCAGGCGAACCTCACGAACGACCTCACCAAGATCGGCCCGGGACGGGCGCAGTACACCCATCTGCTCGATCCCGACGACGCCTCGGTGCTCGACGACATCATCGTCTGGTGGGTGTCGGAGGAGCGCTTCGACGTCATGCCGAACGCCTCCAACACCGAGCGGGTCCGGGCCGCCATCGGGGGCCACGACGTCACGGCCGAGCGCGCCATCATCGCCGTGCAGGGCCCCACCGCCCGGGCGACGGTGGCCACGGTGGCGCCGGAGGCGGCCGCCGTCGGCCACTTCCACGTCACGCCGTTTCGCTGGGGTGAGGCCGACTGCGTGGCCGCCGGCACGG
Organism: Acidimicrobiales bacterium; assembly: GCA_035623975.1. Lineage (GTDB taxonomy): Bacteria > Actinomycetota > Acidimicrobiia > Acidimicrobiales > Bog-793 > JAKACA01. The sequence goes on from DASPSK010000023.1 coordinate 2,463, forward strand.
GCTACACGGGCGAAGACGGAGTCGAGGTGGCGGTGCCGGCACCGCAGGCGGCCGCGTTCTGGCGCGCCGTCCTGGCGGCGGGCGCTCAGCCGGCCGGTCTGGGCGCCCGGGACACGCTGCGTCTCGAGGCCGGCTTGCCCCTGCACGGCCACGAGCTCGGGCCGGGCATCACCCCGTTGCAGGCCGGTCTCGGCTGGGTCGTCGGCTGGAACAAGGGGCCTTTCCGCGGCCGCGAGCCCCTCGAGGCGGAGCGGGCGGTCGGGCCGTGGCGACTCTTGAAGGGCCTGCTCACCTCCGGGCGCCGCCCGCCTCGGGCCGGAGACCGCGTCGCCGTCACGGAAGGCTCGACCGGAGAAGTCACGAGTGGCAACTACTCTCCGGTGCTCGAGCGCGGCATCGCCCTCGCGTTCCTCCCACCTGCGACCCCGGAAGGACAGATGGTCGAGATCGATATCAGAGGTACGCCCGTGGCGGCGGAGGTCGTGCGGCCGCCGTTTCAAAAGCTCGCCGTCGCGAGGACGTCATGACGGCACCCTTTGTTCCCCACACCGACGCCGAGATCGCCGAGATGCTGGCGTTCCTCGGCCTCTCCAGCCTGGACGAGCTCTTCGCCAGCGTGCCCGAGGCCATACGCCTCGCCGGCGGCCTCGACCTGCCCGACCACTGGAGCGAGGCGGATCTGCGCGACCGTCTCGAGGATCTCGCCGCCCGCAACAGGCCGGCCGGCCGCCAGCTCGTGTGCTTCGCCGGCGCCGG
>DASPSK010000029.1:0-4315 GCA_035623975.1 Acidimicrobiales bacterium
GATCGCCCGCGTAGTGGCGCACGCATCAAAACGCCTCACAAGCGAGCAACTCGCCGTTTTCACGGCATTCGTCGAGTGCTACTACTCGCGGGTGGATCCGGCGGATCTGGCCGAGCGCCACGTGCCCGATCTCTACGGGGCTGCCATGTCGCACCTCGGCTTCGGCCACCTTCGCCAGCCCGGGGAGATTCGCCTGCGGGCCTACGCCCCCGACCTCGACCGTTTCGGCTACGTCTCGCCCCACTCGGTCGTCGAGCTCGTCGTCGAGGACATGCCCTTCCTCGTCGACTCGATGACCATGGAGCTCTCCCGTCACGGCTGCGGCCTCCACCTCGTGGTCCACCCCGTCATCACCGTGCGGCGTGACGCCGGTGGCGCCCTCCTCGAGGTCCTGCCCCAGTCCCACGAGCCCGACAGGGACGGCGAAGCCGACCCGTCCGGGCTGATCCGCGAGTCCTTCATGCACATCGAGATCGACCGTGAAACGGACCCGGGCGTGCTCGAGGAGCTGCGAGGCGACCTTCTCGGTGTCGTCGGCGACGTGACGGCGGCCGTGCAGGACTGGCAGGCGATGCGGGCGCATGCCAGCCAGATCGCCGAAGAGCTCGAGTCCGACTCCGAGAGTGCCTCGGCCGTCGCCTCGGCGGCTGAGCGCCGCGAAGTGGCCGCCCTCCTCCGCTGGCTCAGCGACGGCCACTTCGTCTTCCTCGGTTACCGGGAGTACGTTCTCTTCGAGGAGTCCGGCGAGGTCGTGCTGCGCGACGTGGAGGGGTCGGGTCTCGGCATCCTCCGCCAGGACGGCGCCCGATCGATGGGCCACGCCTTTGCCACGCTGCCGACTGAAGTCCGGAGAAGGGCGCTCGAACCGAGCCTCCTCAACATGACGAAAGCGAGCTCCCGCAGCACGGTGCACCGCCGGGGCTACCTCGACTACATCGGTGTGAAGGGCTACGACGCCAAGGGACACGTCGTGTCGGAGCGGCGCTTCCTCGGGCTCTTCACGACGAACGTCTACAAGCAGTGGCCCGACCAGATCCCGATCCTGCGACGCAAGGTGAGAGAAGTCGTGGAGCGGGCCGGGTACCCGCCCGACAGCCATGGCGGCAAAGCCCTGGCGGAGGTGCTGGACACCTACCCGCGCGACGAGCTCTTCCAGATCGGCGTGGACGCCCTCTTCGAGCAGGCCATGACGATCCTCTCCCTGCAGGAGCGCCAGCGGCTGCGCCTGCTCGTGCGGCGGGACGACTTCGGGCGCTTCGTCTCCTGCCTCGTGTTCCTGCCTCGCGACCGCCTCACGAGCGTGCTCGAGGAGCGCATCCGCGACCTCCTCTTGAGGGCGTTCCGCGGTCTGCACCTCGACTACACGGCCCGGGTCGGCGACGGTGTCCTTGCCCGACTGCACATCGTCATCTACACCGAAGCCGAGTCGGACACCGACGTCGACATCCCCGAGCTCGAGGGGCTGCTGGCCGAGGCCATGCGCTCCTGGTCGGACGACCTGCGCGAGGCGCTCGTGGAGGGTTTCGGGGAGGAGCGGGGGCTCGAGCTGCACCGCCGCTATGCCGAGGCGTTCCCGAATTCGTACACGGAGGACTTCTCCGCCCAGGCGGCGGCTTCGGATCTGAAGCGGATCGAGGGCCTGGACAAGGTGGGAGGCTTCACCGTCAACGTCTACCGGCCGCTCGAGACCGTCGGCGCCGGGCTACGCCTCAAGCTGTACCAGCAAGGTCAGCGGCCGACGCTGTCGGGCGTCCTCCCCTTGCTCGAGAACATGGGCTTGCGGGTCGTCGACGAGCGGCCCTACGAGGTGTCGCCCCTCGACAGCCTGCCCGCTTGGATCTACGACTTCGGGCTGCGGTCGTCCGAGCCGACCGACCTCGAGTCCGACGAGGCCCGCGAGCGTTTCCACGAGGCGTTCCTGCAGATCTGGCGCGGCGAGGTGGACAACGACGGCTTCAACCGGCTCGTGCTGCGGGCAGAGCTCACGATCACCGAGACGGCGGTCGTGCGCGCCTACGCCAAGTACCTCCGGCAGGCGGGAACCACCTTCAGCTCCGAGTACATCGCCTCGGCCCTGGCCAACAACCCGGCGCTGGCGGCCCTCCTCGTCGCCCTGTTCCGCACCCGCTTCGATCCCGACCTCGCCGGGGGTCCCGAGGAGCGCCAGCTGGCGGTGAAGCAGATCGTCGCCGAGTTCGAGCGAGGGCTCGACGCCGTCGTGAACCTGAACGAGGACCGCGTGCTCCGACGCATGCTCGGTGTCGTGCAGGCGTCCCTGCGCACGAACTACTACCAGCGGACGGACGCCGGCAGAGCCAAGCCATGGCTGTCGATCAAGCTGGACCCGAACCTCGTTCCCGATGCGCCCCTGCCGAGGCCGATGTTCGAGACCTTCGTCTACTCGCCCCGCGTCGAGGGCGTCCACCTGCGTGCCGGCAAGGTCGCCCGCGGTGGCCTGCGCTGGTCCGACCGGTTGGAGGACTACCGCACAGAGGTGCTCGGTCTCATGAAGGCGCAGGCCGTCAAGAACGCCGTCATCGTGCCGGGAGGAGCCAAAGGGGGTTTCGTCCTCAAGTCGCCGCCGGTCGGCGATCTCGACGCCCTGCAAGCCGAAGCCATCTCCTGCTACCAGATCTTCGTCCGGGGGCTGCTCGACCTCGCCGACAACCTCGTGGGCGGCGAAGTCGAACCGCCGGACCGGGTCGTGCGCCATGACGGGGACGACCCTTACCTCGTGGTCGCCGCCGACAAGGGCACGGCGACGTTCTCGGACATCGCCAATGCCGTCTCGACCGAGTACGGCTTCTGGCTCGGCGATGCCTTCGCCTCCGGTGGCTCCTCCGGCTACGACCACAAGGCGATGGGCATCACGGCCCGCGGTGCCTGGGTCTCGGTTCAGCGCCACTTCCGCGACCTCGGCATGGACGCCGACACCGAGGTGCTGCGCGTCGTCGGCATCGGCGACATGTCCGGAGACGTCTTCGGCAACGGCATGCTGCTGTCGCCTCACCTCAAGCTGGTCGCGGCGTTCGATCACCGCCACATCTTCCTGGACCCCGACCCTGATCCCGAGCTGTCGTTCCGTGAGCGCACCCGCCTCTTCGCCCTGCCGAGGTCGTCATGGGCGGACTACGAGCCGTCGCTCATCTCGCCGGGCGGCGGTGTCTTTCCGCGGACGGCCAAGAGCGTCCCCCTCGGCCCGGAGATCCAGCTGGTGCTCGCGACCGCCGAGGACGCCCTCCAGCCCGATCAGCTCGTGAAAGCCATCTTGCGGGCGCCTGTGGACCTGCTCTGGAACGGCGGCATCGGGACCTATGTGAAGTCGTCGGCCGAGACGAACGCCGACGCGGGCGACAAGGCGAATGACAACGTGCGCATCGATGCCACCGAGCTGCGCTGCCGGGTCGTGGGCGAGGGCGGCAACCTCGGTTTCACCCAGCCCGGGCGGATCGAGTTCGCCATGGCGGGCGGGCGCATCAACACCGACGCGATCGACAACTCCGCCGGCGTCGACACCTCCGACCACGAGGTCAACATCAAGATCCTCCTCGGGCGCGTCGTGGCCGACGGCGGCATGACGATGCGCCAGCGTGACGAGCTGCTGGCCGAGATGACCGATGACGTCGCCCGCCACGTGCTCTGGGACAACGACGGGCAGACGAGGGCGCTCTACAACGCGGCCGCCCAGGCGTCGAGCATGGTGGACGTGCACGCCCGCGCCCTCACGGCGCTGGAGCGCACGGGCCTGCATCGCGACCTGGAGCACCTCCCGAGCGACGAGGAGCTGCGCGCCCGGGCGAAGTCGGGCCACGGTCTCACGATGCCGGAGCTGGCGGTCGTGCTCGCCTATGCCAAGAGCGCCATCTTCGCCGAGCTCGTCGCCTCCGACCTGCCGGAGGACGACTTCTGCGCCGCCGAGCTCGAGCACTATTTCCCCCGGGCGCTGCGCGAGCGGCACCTGGCGCAGCTGAGCCAGCATCCGCTCCGACGGGAGATCATCGCCACCCGGCTCACGAACAACATGGTCAACCGCAGCGGCACTACCTTCGTCTTCCGCCTGGCGGAAGAGACCGGTTGCCGCGCCCCGGAGATCACTCGGGCGCACACGGCCGCCTGGGAGATGTTCGCCATGCAGGAGCTGTGGTCGTCGATCGAGCGCCTGGACGCCGTCGTGCCCGCCGCCGTGCAGGTCGAGCTGTTTCTCGAGGCGCGCAAGCTCGTGGAGCGGGCGAGCCGCTGGCTGCTCGTCCATCGACGCCATCCGATCGACGTGGGCGCGACCGTGGCCGACTTCGCCGCGGGCCTCCGCCTCCTC
>DASPSK010000030.1:0-6956 GCA_035623975.1 Acidimicrobiales bacterium
CTGCTCACCTGTGACACCGACAACGTCGCCTCGAGGAAGGTCATCGAGGCCAATGGGGGCGTGTTCGAAGACGAGCGGAGTGGGAAGCTTCGCTACTGGGTTCCGACGAAACCCGCCGGCAGCTAGCACGACGAATTAGGCGGCGGCGATCCGGTTCGATCGGCTCGGGCGTCGCATCGAGGAGAGCCGCCCTAAGTGTTCGAGCGGAACCGGCGGCGACGGCCGACCTCGAAGGTGCCGAGCCCGATCAGGCCGGCGACCCCGGCAAGCAGCCAGTACAGCGGGCTAGCCCAGGGCTCGCCGGAAGCCGATTTCGGCACCGTTATCCCTGAGCTGACGATCACTGATGTCGAGGTCGTGAGTTTCTCCCCGCTCATACCTCGCCCGCTCGCCGTGATCACGCACGTCGCTCCAGGGACGGCGCCCGACGGGATGACGATCTTCGTTGTGAAGTCACCGGCGGAGTTCGTCTGGACGGTGATCGTCTCGATCCCGCAGATGTTGACCGTCACGGTGGTGTGAGGGGCATAACCGTGACCGCTCAAGGTGATCGTGCCGCCGGGCGGTGCCGAGCCCGAACCGGTGCCCAGATGGCCACAGGGTGTGGGATAGCCGCACGACGTCGAGCTGAAGCTCTGAGCCGAGGCGGAGCCGGCCGTGAACGCCACGGTCACCGACCCGACAATGAGGCACACGCCGGCCACCGCCGACAGCACCTTCGGCATCCGCGCCACGATCGCCTCCCTCTCGGCCACGTCCGAGGACGCTCGTTCTCGGATCACAACAACTTACGCAGAGCGTGGAATCCCTGACACGCTTCCTCCGTCGCAGGCCCTTGGCCAACGGGGCGAGCCTAGCGGACGCGCAACGGCGGAGGCGTGTCGAATGGCGAGCCCCGAGACCCGGAAACCGGGCAGGCCGCGCCCACGTCGGATGGGACCACCCCTAGGATCGCCTACAGTTTGCGAGTCGCACCCGGCAGGTGCGACCTCGGGCCGGCGGGAGCGCTGGTCCGGACTCTGGACCTGTGGTGCAGCTCGGAGTGCACGCCGGCCTGTCAAGCCGGAGGTCGCGGGTTCAAATCCCGTCAGGTCCGCACCGTCAGGTCCGCTCGCCGTTCGCGGTCGCAGCCCTGTCGCAGTTGCGGCAGACTGTGCCCGTCGCCACGGCAGAATACGGGGTGCCGCGGGGTCGGGTAGCTCAGTTGGTAGAGCGCGCGCCTGAAAAGCGCGAGGTCACCGGATCGATGCCGGTCCCGACCACGAGACCTATGGCCACGCCATGCCCGGTGCCGAGGTGGCGGCACGCTCGAGACCATGACCCTCAACGGGCCATCAACTGATCGGCGAGGGTGTGCGCCAGCCACCGCTCATAGCGGTCTGGGGACCAGCCTCGATCGGAGACGAGCAGACGGAACACCTCCGGGGACATGAGCGCGTGGATCACGTCGGCGGCATCGCGTTCTTTGACCTCTTCCCGCAGGGCACCGGCGCGAGCCAGCAACCGCGCGATCTGGCCCTGACCCGTCTGTCGCCGCCGGGTGTATTCGGCCAAAAGCTCGGCCGCCTCGAGCTCAGAGGCGGCCGCCCCGACGAGGACACGGTAGACGGGCGCGGCCCGCACGTTGATCTGCCGGGCGATGGCGGCGAACCCCGCCAGTTGCTTTCGCGGATCGGCCTCCGCGAAGAGAGCCTTGGCATCGGGCCGGTCCTGCAGGGCCACCGGATCGTCGTCGCCGACGATCGACACCTCGAGCAGCGCGGAGAGGATGCCGAGCTTCGAGGTGAAGAGCCGGTACACCGTCGCCGACGGAACGTCTGATCGCTCGCTGATGGCGTCAATCGTCGTGGCTGCATAGCCCCGTTCGACAAAGAGCGCACGGGCGCCCTCGACGACCGCAGCCCGGGCGAAACGCGTCCGCGCCTGACCGGGGGCTGCACCCGGGGGCCGCCCCTTGACCTCGGTGGTCACCTATGTGAGACTAACACTCTCGATTTGAGAGTGCGACTTCCATTCGAGACGCAATGCGCACGTCGAGAGCCCTCGTCGTCGGGACCCGGGTCCGAGCCCGGCGATGGTTGCTTGATATCAGCAGCATGACAGGAGGACTTCGAGATGGCACGCATTCAAGGGGTTCCGAGGGATCAAGCTCCTCCGACGGTCAAGGTGGCTTACCGATTCGGTCCCAGGATGATGAAGAGGCTGACTGGACGCGAGCCGCAGAGCGGTAACGGAATCGAGCCGATGCAGATCTGGGCCTACCAGCCCAAGATGATGATGGGCATGGGCAGGTTCAACCAGGCAGTCCGGAAGAGCCACAGCGTCGACGAGCGGCTCAAGAACCTGATCGAGTTAAAGGGCGCGCAGATGATCGGATGCGAGTTTTGTGTCGACCTCGGCTCCCAGATCTGCCGGAACTCTGGCCTGAGCGACGAAGAGCTGCTGGCGCTGCCCAACTACCGTTCCAGCAGCCTGTTCACCGACCGCGAGAAGGTCGCGCTCGACTACGCCGTGGCCGTGATGCGCACGCCGGTAGAGGTGACCGACGAGCTATTCGACCGCATGAAGGAGCACTTCACGAAGAGACAGATGGTTGAGATCACGGCTCATCTGACACTGGTGAATCTGGACCGTTTCAACGCCGCCTTCGGCATCGGCTCTGCCGGCTTCAGCGAAGGCATGGTCTGCGTTCTTCCTGATCGCCCAACGGCATCGTAGGGCGGAATCTGCCTTTCCTGAGAGCGGCTCCTCCCTGCACACGGCCCGCGAGCGCCGATCACGCAGGGTGCACCCACGCCTCGACCGTCTCGCAGCCGAATTCTTCAGGCGCGACGTCGCGGATGGACTCGGAGAAGTTCCAATGGTGACCACCCAGGTCCTCGACGGTGTAGTCGCGCTCGCCGTACTCACGATCGACGGGTCCGTCGAGCACCTGCGCGCCGAAGTTCCGAGCACGCGCACAGTGGACGTCGACGTCATCCACGCGCACGCGAATGAGATGGGTGACGCGCCCGGCCTCAGGTGGGAGCTGCTCGCCGCGCACGTCGCCGACGATCACGGCGCCATCGGCCCCGATGCTCAGCTGGGCGCGATGTGACTCGCCGATGCGAACTCGCTCACGGAAGCCAAAGGCGCCGCCGAGCCAGGTGACCGCCGCGCGCACGTCGGGGTAGACGAGGATCGGCACCACCGTCGCCGGCGGCACGGATCGGTTCGGCTTCATATGCGTCCTCCCGTCAATGGGGCCATGCGCTCGCGCAAGCCTGTTCTGCAGGCCACCCGATCAACCATTCTGGACGCTGCGGCTCGCGAGGCGGGACTTGCTCGCCAAACAGGGCAAACGTAGAGGAGGCTGCCGAGACGCGCCGGAAAAGCGCCAGGTCACCGGATAGATGCCCTCCCGACCACTCTCCGGGTGGCGTCGTCGGACGGGCTAGTAGCGGCGCTTGCGGCGCTGCTTCTGCTCGCGCCGGGTTCGCAGTATCCGCCGGAGCTTTCGGAGGAGGAAACTCATCGCCGGATGGTAGGCCGTCGCTCACGCTTCCTGCCCGACGTTGCGTGCGACAATGACGGCCATGACCTTGACATTGGCGATGCTCATGGCGCCGACTTACCGCCGGCATCCGTTTGTCGGCCTGCTGTTCCTGCTCTTCATCGTCGTGGTCATCGTCCTCGCCGTGGTCTTGATCGTCCGGCTCGCGAGCTCCCGCCGACCTCCGCCCGTTGACTCCGGGTGGCACCACGCACCTACCGCCGCGCCGCCCGGCCAGTCCGACCCGGTGTTCAACGAACTGCGAATGCAGTACGCCCGCGGCCAGATCGACCGCGAGGAGTACCTTCGGCGAGCCGCCGACCTCGGCTATGGACAGGTGCCGGCGAACGGTCCGCCGGCCTCGAGCAGCTCGAGCGAGCCGCCTGGGTCGGGCCCGCCACCGTGGCCGAGCGAGCCGCCGGGCTCAGGTCCTCCGACGTCGTCGAGCGGGCCGCCGTCCTCTGGCCCACCGGCGACTCAATGATCGCGGCGTCAACCGTCGGGGCGTTCTAGGCGCCGGCGGGGACCGGGGCGGGATAGTTCCCGGTCAGGCAGGCCCTGCAGTATCCCGTCCCCTCTGAGTCCGCCCCGACGGCCGACATGAGGTTCTCGAGGGAGAGATACCCGAGTGAGTCCGCGCCGACATGGGCGCGGACCCCCTCCTCCGACATGCGGGCGGCGATGAGCTCCTCCCGCACGGGTGTGTCGATGCCGAAGTAGCAGGGCCAGGCGAACGGCGGTGAGGAGATCCGGAGGTGCACCTCGCTGGCGCCGGCGTCGCGGAGCATCTTCACGATCTCGCGCGTCGTCGTGCCGCGTACGATCGAGTCGTCGACGACGACAAGACGCTTGCCGGCGATGCTCGAGCGCAGGGGGTTGAGCTTGCGGCGCACGCCCGAGATGCGAGCCTCGGGCGTGGGGGCGATGAAAGTGCGTCCGATGTAGCGGTTCTTGATGAGCCCTTGGCCGTAGGGCACGCCGCTTGCGAGCGAGTACCCCTCGGCAGCCGTGATGCCCGAGTCGGGCACGCCGATGACGAGGTCGGCCTCGACGGGTGCTTGCGCCGCCAGCAGCTCCCCCATCCTGCGTCGGGCGGTGTACACCTCCCGGTCCTCCAAGCGGGTGTCGGGGCGGGCGAAATAGACGAACTCGAACACGCACAACCGTGGATCCACGCGCTCGGCGCCGAACGGCTGGAACGACTTGACGCCGTTCTCGCCGATCACGACCATCTCGCCGGGCTCGACTTCACGGATGAACTCGGCTCCGATGACCTCGAAAGCCGGGGACTCCGAGGCGACCACGTACCCGCGGCGCTCCTCGCCCTCGACGAAGTACACGAGCTCGCCCAGGCAGAGCGGCCGGAAGCCGTGCGGGTCGCGCACGGCCACCAGGCGGGCGTCATCGATGAGGCCGAGGGAGAACGCCCCCTCGAGCGTCGGCAGCACGTCCATGAGGGCGTCGACGAGGTGAGATTCCTGCGGCTCGGGCTCGGAGGGGAAACGACGCGCCAGCAGCTCGGCGACGAGGTCGCTGTCGGAGGTGAGGACTCCGGGCAGCATGCCGGCGGCGGCGGCGAGCTCGGCCGTGTTCGTGAGGTTGCCGTTGTGGCCGAGGGAGAAGCCGGTCGCCCCCACGGATCGGTACGCCGGCTGGGCGTTGTGCCACGTGCTCGGGCCGGTCGTCGAGTAGCGCACGTGGCCGAGGGCGTGGTCACCCCCGAGCGAGGAGAGCGTCCGCTCGTCGAAGACCGAGGAGACGAGGCCCATGTCCTTTACGACCGTCATCGTCTGCCCGTCGCTCACGGCCATGCCGGCGGACTCCTGACCCCGGTGCTGGAGGGCGAAAAGACCGTCGAAGGTGAGCTTGGCCACATGGGCGCCCGGGGCATACACCCCGAAGACGCCGCAAGCTTCCCTCACGAGCCCATTCTGCCATCAGCCGCGGCCGAAGCGGGCCGGGTACGCTCAGCGCCGCAGGTGCGTGGCCCGGCGTCGACCCGAGAGGCCCATGATCGATCTTCACACCCATTCCACCTGCTCGGACGGGTCGGATCCGCCCGGGCGAATCGTAGAGCTGGCCGCGGAGGCCGGTTGCACCGCTGTCGCCCTCACCGACCACGACGGCCTCAGCGGGATCGCGCCTGCACGCGCCCAGGCCCTGCAAGTGGGCATCGAATTCGTTCCGGGCTGCGAGGTGTCCTGCCGTTTCTCCCCTGGGACCCAGCACATCCTGTGTTATTTCGCCGAGCCGGGCGAGGGCCCCCTCCAGGACCAGCTCGAGACCTTGCGGCTGGACCGCGACACTCGCAACGGGCGCCTCATCGCCCGCCTCAACGAGCTCGGCATCCCCATCACCGAGGAGATGCTGCGTTCCGAAGCGGGCGACGCCGCCCTCGGGCGACCCCATTTCGCCGCCGTCCTCGTTCGCCTGGGCGTCGTCGCGTCGTACCAGGAGGCCTTCGACACGCTGCTGGCCAAGGGCGGCCCGGCCTATTTCCCCAAAGCCTTCATCGACGCGCCCACCATGATCGCGGCCGCGAAGGGATCGGGCGCCCTCGCCGTCCTCGCCCATCCGCTCTCGCTCGGGCTCCAAGCCGCCGAGCTGGAGCGCCAGGTGGCCGAGCTCGCGGAAGCAGGGCTCGCCGGCTTGGAGTGTTGGTACGGTCGGTACTCCGCCGAGGACCGGCAGGGCCTCTACGAATTGGCGGTCCGTCACGGCCTCGTTGCCACGGGTGGATCGGACTATCACGGTACCTACAAGCCCGACCTCAGCATCGGGATTGGCAAGGGGGATCTCAATGTGCCCGAAACTGCGATGCGTGAACTGACAGCGCGGCGGCCGTGACCACCTCGGCGTCCGCCCGCGTCGAGGCCCTCCTCGGCGAGCTCACCCTAGAGGAGAAGGTCGAGATCCTGGGCGGTGCCGACTTCTGGCACACGCCGGCGATCCCGCGTCTCGGCATCCCTGCCCTCCACCTCTCTGACGGTCCCTCCGGGGTCCGGGGCGATCGCTCGGTCGGCACGACCTCGGTGTCGTTTCCGTGCGGATCCGCCATCGGGGCGACCTTCGACCCGGAGGCGGCGGGAGAACTGGCGGACGCCCTTGCCGACGAGTGCCTCGAGCGCGGTGTCCACGTCCTCCTCGGTCCGACCGTGAACCTGCACCGACACCCGCTCGGTGGGCGCCATTTCGAGTCCTACTCCGAGGACCCGGTTCTGTCCGCTCGGCTGGCAACCGCCTATGTCCGGGCCCTGCAGGCACGCGGCGTGGCCGCCACCGTGAAGCACTTCGTGGCCAACGACACCGAGTTCCAGCGCCACACGATCAGCTCCGACGTCGACGAGCGGGTGCTGCGTGAGCTCTACGACGTTCCCTTCGAAGCTGCCGTCCACGACGCCGGAGCCTGGGCGGTGATGCCCGC
>DASPSK010000049.1:0-6520 GCA_035623975.1 Acidimicrobiales bacterium
CCGCTCGCATCTACCGCCAGCGCCGCGTCGGGCTGTGCGACGAGCTCGCCGCCCGCGGGATCAGGGTCGTCGCGCCCACCGGCCTCAACGTCTGGATCCCCGTCGACGACGAGGCGACGGCCGTGAGCGCGCTGCTGGCGAGGGGCTGGCTGGTGGCCCCGGGGGGGCGGTTTCGCCTCGCCTCGGCGCCGGCGATCCGCGTGACGACGGCTGCCCTCATGCCCGCGCGCTCCTCCGAATGCGCCGCCGCCATCGCCGAGGCATGCGCTGCCGCCGGCTCGCGGGGACGGCGGGCGGGATCGGGCGGCTAGCGACGCCTCCCGCCCGAGGGCGCCGCTCAGTTGCCGAGCAACCGTCCGAGCGCCTCGCGGGCGGCGGCGCTGTCGGAGGCCATGTCCGCCAGGTAGACGGCGAGAGCCTGCACCCACTCGGACACGGGCACCTCCTTGCGGCTGATGGTCACGCCGCGCACCTCCTGGGCGATGGTGGCCACGAGCCGCCCGTGGCGGGCGACGAGCTCGAGGGTCTTGTCCCCGAGGTGGAGGCGGATGGCCGTCGCCGTGCCGGGTCGGCCGGCCACCCGGTCGCCCATGGAGCGCTCGCGGTCCACCTCCACGAGGCCGCCGGGCAGGAGGTCGCCGATGGTGGACGAGAGGACGCGATGGTACGAGTCGAGGTCCGAGGTGTCGGCGCGTAGGGCGGCGGCGAGCTGCTCGACGTCTGGAAGCGGAGGGTCGGGTGACTCGGTCATCGGCTCGGGTGCGTGGATCAGTCCGTGAGCGGCAGCACGAGCTGCGGCTTGGCGATGATGTGGTCGGCTCGCAGTGGCCTCACGGCCGTGCCGACGGCGAAGAACTCGGTCGTGTGCCCACCCCACTTGTGCGCCAACGACAGCAGCTGCACGCCGACGATGCCCTCGGCCTTCAGCGCTTCGCCTTCGGCCTGCATCCGGCTCATCGCCAGCTCGCGGGCGTCATACAGCGCCTCGGTGTAGGTCGGGATCTCGACGTTCCTTCCGACGTTGCCCATCGCCCGCAGCGTCCCCTGGTGGGCGATGTGGTACACGCAGCTCCCCATCACCATGCCGAGGGGTGCATAGCCGGCCTGCACGAGCGTCCAGAAGTCCTGCCCGGACAAGTCGGAGGTGAACGGCTGCCCCTGGTTGTTCTTCCAGTCACCCGGCTCGTCCGCCTTCACGGCCGTCCCCACTGCGATGAATTCGGCCAGGTCGTTGCCGAATTCCTTGAACTCGATATCGAGCCGGACGCCGACGATGCCGTCGGCCCCGAGTGCGGCCGCCTCGGCCTCCATCCGGGTCATGGCGAGCTCGCGGGCGTGGTACATGGCCTGCGAGAGGGTGTCGAGCTCCATGTTCTTCGACCACCGGCCGATCTGGATCCCGACGTGGTAGATGCTCGACCCGAGCACGAGGCCCACCGGACGGAAACCCGCCTCCCTCACCAACAAGAACTCGTTCACCGTCAGATCCGAGGTGAACAACGCCCCCGGCTGGCCGGGCCTCATCTCCGCCAGGCGCTTCATGGCATCCTCGGGGATGCCGAGATCCGTCGCTTCGATTTCGGTGTCGCTCATGACTTCCTTCCGGGAACGATGTGTCGATCGGACAGGGACAGGATCTTGAGGCTCGAGGTGGGGGCGATCGCCCCGCGATGGAAGCGGGAGATGGCCGTGCCCTCGACGAAGGAGAGGGCGACGTGGTCGCGATGGCCCTCGCCCGGCTCGATCTCCCAGATGTCGAGTGACATGCCCGACATGATGGCTCCGTCGGCCCCGTAGGCGGCCGTGCGGTGGGCGAATTGCTGGCGGGCGTCGTTGCGCACGTGGTTGACGAGGTCGGTGTAGCCGGAGACCTCCGTGTTGGCACCCCAGGTGCGGGCCTCCTGCACCGTCACCCAGTCGTCGTGACGGATGGCGAGGGAGATCCCGATGGCGATGGCGGCGGGCGCCCAGCCGCCGTGCAGCAGCTTGGCGACGTCGTGCGCCGGCAGCAGTGTGGAGAAGAGGTTGGCCGGCCGGGTCTTGCCGTGCGAGCGCACGGCCGTGCCGTAGGCGATGAACTCCCGGTTGTCCTGCCCGAGGTGGGTCTGCTGGAGGCGCACGCCGACGACGCCGTCGCCGTGCAGGTCGCGGCACTCGAGCAGCATGCGCAGGACCGCCATGTCGTAGCCGTGGTAGAGCGCATCCACGTACGGGGCGAAGCCCGCAAGGCCCCCGCCGGAGCTCGTCCGGACCCCCGGCCGGTAGCCGACCGCGTAGCCCATCGGACCGGCGGCGTAGTACCCGCACCCGCCGTATCCGGTGAAGCCGATGTGCTGCACGATGCAGCCCATCACCTCACCGACGACAGAGAAGCCGCAGGCCTCCAGGGCCGCCTGCCCCGAGATGCCGAAGAGGCTCGAGGACGGCCCGCCGGCCCGCCCCCGGTCCATGCGCGCCTGGGCGGCCGGCGGCAGACCCTGCCCGTCCCAGTCGGTGGTGTCAGTGGTCATCGTGCCTCCGGATGCGACCTGCTCGGGAACCTAGCACCCGCTGCCGGGCGGGGGTCTAGCGTGAGCCCGTGACGCTCGCCGAGACGCGCTGCAGGCGACGGGGATGACGTCGGGCATGAACGCCCTCATCGTCGGGAACTACCTCACGCCCCTCGGGCGGGCGCCGTCGTGCGGTGCCCGACCGGGGACACCGCACGACGGCGACGAAGCAATGAGAGGGAGACCCGATGGAGCTGACGGAGGCCATGCGGACGACGGCAGCGTGCCGCGAATTCACCCCCGAGCCCGTCGACGAGGACGTGCTCAGACGCATCCTCGATTCGGCGCGCTTCGCCCCGAGTGGGGGCAACCGCCAGCCTTGGCGGGTGGTGCGGATCGAGAGCCCGTCCCTGCGCAAGGAGATCGCCCACCTCTACGCCCTCAGCTGGCGCGAGTACTGGGCGCACGTGGAGCGGGGCCTCGTGCCCTTCGCGCCCGATGAGGACGGCCGCTGGCACGGGCCGGCCATCGACCTGGAGGCCGCTCGGGACCGCCCGGCGCCGGACGCCTTCGGGGACGAGCTCGCCTCCGTGCCCGTCATGCTCGTCCTGCTTGCCCATCTCGGCTCCCTGGCGGTGACGGACAACGGTCTCGGGCGCCAGAGCATCGTCGGGGGCGCCTCGATCTACCCCTTCGGGCACAACATCCTCCTGGCAGCCCGCGGCGAGGGCCTCGGCGGAGTCATGACGACCGTCCTGTGCCGGCAGGAGGATGCCGTGCGTGAGCTCCTCGGCGTCCCCCCGGCCTTCGCCGTCGCCGCCCTCATCGCCCTCGGCCACCCCGTCCGCCAGATCAGCCGGCTCCGGCGCAGACCGGTGGAGGAGTTCACCTCCGTGGACCGGTTCAACGGGTCCTTGCAGGGGGGTGTTTAGGCCCCGTCAAGGCCTCCCTTGTGGACGAGGCTGGGGACGAGAGGGGGATAGTCAGCTCTTCCTGTCGACAAGTGAGGGTTAGCTGTCGATAACTTCCGAATTTGCTCAAGTCCGGTTGACGCGGCGCTGGTTCTGATGAAGAGTGTGCACCGCCAAGGACGGAGACGCCGAGCGCCGGAGGGAAGGCCAACCGCAAGGAAACGCCGGAAGACCGGGGCTGGCGCTGAAGGGAGAGGGTCCCGCAAGGGAAGCTCGAACGGACAGGGCCGCTCCGAAGGGAAGGTCGCCCGCAAGGGAGGCCGGAACGGAAGGGCACGGGCCGGAGGAGTTGTCTCTCGCAAGGGGGGCGGTTCCGATGGAACGCGAACTGGACGAAGCGCCACCCGCAAGGGGGGTGCGACGAAAGGAACCGGCTCCTGCTTGAAGGTCGCCCGCAAGGGAGGCCGGAGGGAGGGGCCACGGCTATCCGCCGAGGAAATGGTGACGTAGGTGACCACACCGGGGAGCTGGCCTTTCGGGGCCGGAGCACCGGACGAGATGGCCGGGCAGCCACAAGGCACCCGCCGGACCGGAGGAAGCCTGTGTGACCTGGAGCAGGCCCCGGGAAGTACGGAGGCGCAAGCCCACCGGCTACCCGGGGCCTTTCCGCGTCCGGCCCCGGCCGTCTGGCCGGGGCCTGCCAAACCGCCGGCGGTGACCGCCATCCGCGCCGCCATCGGCGAGACCGAGGACTCCTGGAACGCCGCCCCCGCCTGCCCTACACTCGAAACTGGAACGTGTTCTCATCTGTTCCCAGCCACGCGGTGACGCCGCCACGCCGTTCGCGAAGCAGGTGAGGGAGCCAAGGAAGGCGACACCTATGGATCTGACCGACATCGACCTCTGCGACCCCGAGCTCTTCGTGCCCTCCGTACCCCACGAGCTCTTCGCCGAGCTGCGCAGGACGCACCCGGTGTTCTGGCACGAGGAGCCCGACGGCGTGGGTTTCTGGTCGGTGATGCGCTATCGCGACCTCGTGTCGGTGAATCGCGACTCGGCCACGTTCTCGTCCTACAGGGGTGGCTCGCTCATGATGAACTGGGACGAAGAGGTGCTGGCGCAGCAGCGCCTCATGATGCTGAACATGGACCCACCGGTGCACACACGCTACCGGCGGCTCGTCAACAAGGGCTTCACACCCCGCATGGTGCACGCCCTCGAGGGCCGCATCGTCGAACGCGCCCGCCAGCTCGTGGCCGACGCCCGCGAGAGGGGCGAGTTCGATTTCGTCACCGACGTCGCCGCCGAGCTGCCCCTGCAGGTGATCGCCGAGCTCATGGGCGTGCCCCAGGAGGACCGCCACAAGGTCTTCGACTGGAGCAACCGCATGGTCGGTTCCAACGACCCCGAGTACCAGGAGGCGCCCGAGCTCGCCCAAGAGGCCGCCATGGAGCTGTTCGCCTACGCCGACGCCCTCACCGCCGAGCGCAAGGCGAGCCCGCACGAGGACCTCCTCAGCATCCTGGCGCATGCAGAGATCGACGGCGACCGGCTCGACCAGCTCGAGATCGACCTCTTCTTCATGCTGCTGGCGGTGGCGGGCAACGAGACCACCCGCAACCTCCTCGCCCACGGCACGCTCGCCCTCATCGAGCACCCCGACGAGCGGCGCAAGCTGATCGAGCGGCCGGAGCTCCTGGAGTCGGCCATCGAGGAGATGCTCCGCTACGCCTCGCCCGTCATGCACTTCCGCCGCACGGCGACGAAGGACACCGAGATCGGCGGGCAGAAAGTCGCAGAGGGCGACAAGGTCGTGTTCTGGCACATCTCGGCCAACCGCGACGAGGATGTCTTCGTGGATCCGGACCGTTTCGACATCGCCCGCTCGCCGAACGAGCACGTCGCCTTTGGCGGGGGCGGCTCCCACTTCTGCCTCGGCGCCAACCTCGCCCGTCTCGAGATCCGCGTGATGTTCACCGAGATCCTCGCCACGCTGCCCGGGCTCGAGCTCGCCGGCGGCGTGCAGCGCCTCCGCTCGAACTTCATCAACGGGATCAAGCACCTGCCGGTGGCGGCGGGATGAAGCTCGGGCTGCAGCTCGGGTACTGGGGCTCGGGGCCCCCGCCGGACGCCGCCGCCAAGGTCGACGAAGCGGAGCGGCTCGGTTTCGACTCGGTGTGGACGGCGGAGGCTTACGGTTCCGACGCCCTGACGCCGCTCGCCTGGATCGGGCCCCGTACGAGCCGTCTCCGTCTCGGGACCGCCCTGTGCCAGCTGTCGGCCCGCACTCCCACGGCCATGGCGATGGCGGCGATGACGATGGACCATCTGAGCGGAGGACGTTTCGTGCTCGGCCTGGGCGTGTCGGGGCCGCAGGTGGTCGAAGGCTGGTACGGCCAGCCCTTCCCCCGCCCGCTCGCCCGCACGCGTGAGTACGTCTCGATCGTGCGCCAGGTCCTGCAACGGGAGGCTCCCGTCACGAGCGGCGGCCCTCACTACCCGCTGCCGCTCTCGGGCCCGCAGAGCACCGGGCTCGGCAAGCCGCTCAAGCCGATCGTGCACCCTCTCCGAGCCGATCTCCCGATCATCCTCGGCGCCGAGGGCACGAAGAACGTCGCCCTCGCCGCCGAGATCGCCGACGGCTGGCTGCCGATCTTCTACGCCCCCGCCCACGACGAGGAGTACCGCAAGGCGCTCGCCGAGGGCTTCGCCCGACCCTCGGCTCGGCGGAGGCCCGATGAGTTCGAGGTGGTCGCCACCGCCACCGTGATGGTGTCGGAGGACATCGAGCGGGCGGCGGACGCCCTCCGGCCCTTCCTCGCCCTCTACATCGGAGGCATGGGCGCCCGCGAGGTGAACTTTCACTTCCAGGTATTCGCTCGCATGGGCTTCGAGGAGGAGGCCCGGAAAATCCAGGACCTCTACCTGGACGGCCACAAGGAAGAGGCCGCCGCGGCCGTGCCCACGGCCCTCGTGGAGGCGACCTCGCTCATCGGCCCGCGGGAGAAGATCCGTGACGACCTCGAGGCCTGGCGCGAGTCGCTCGTGACGACGCTGCTCGTCGGGGGCGGGATCGAGCAGATGCGGCTCCTGGCCGAGCTGATGGGCTGAGGGCCGGGT
>DASPSK010000075.1:0-8567 GCA_035623975.1 Acidimicrobiales bacterium
CCGCTCGAGCTCGTGTCGATGACCCCGAGGTGATCGCCGTCGGCACCGGCGTAGGCGCCGAGAGCCACACAGCTCGTCGTGCTCCCACACGACACCGCCTCCAGCTCGGCTTGCGGGTTGGCGGCCGCCTTGGGCGGGAGCGGGGCCTGCACTGCGGTCAGGGCACCGGCCGTGTCGTTCACGATCAGGGGCTCGCGCCGGCCACTTGCCGTCACGAAGTCGCCGACGGCCGAGCAGGTGGCCACCGCCGTGCAGGCGATCCCGTTCAGGGCCGAGCCTCTGGACGATTTGGCCGGGATCGGTGCCTCGGTCGCCACGAAGGCCTTCCCCTCCTGCAGGACGACGAACCCCTCGCTGAGGCCGCTCTGCGTCCCGTAGGTCCCCACGATGACGCAGCCTCCGAGTCGCGGGCACGTCATGGCGCTGAGGGTGGGGACGTGAGCCGGACTGGCGTTGCTGGGCATGGGCATGGCGATCGCCGTCCAGATCCCCCCCCACTCCTCGAGGAGGTCGACGGCCACCGCCGTGGGGGACAGGTAGAGGCTCGTCCCCACGCAGTAGCCCACGCCCGTGCAGGCCAGCGTGTAGGGGCCGAGGTTGGCGGCCTGCGCTCCTCCCGGCGGCAAGGGTGCTCTCGCCGTCGACCAGACCCCCGCCTTCTCCGTGGCGATGAAGTCCTCGTCGAGGCCGGAGGCCGATGAGTACTCCCCGAGCACGACGCACCCGCCGATGGCCGGGCAGGCGATCGGCCCGGCGTAGCCCGCCCCGTCGGCGAAGGCATCCGGCGGCACCGGCAGCTGGCTCGCCGTCCAGGTGCCAGTGGCGACGGCTCTTGTGCCGGCTGCGGCCGGGGCCACCACCAGGCCGAGGAGGCTCGTGGCAAGAGCCACGGTCACGCCCACGGGTGTCGCCGCCCGGCGGAGGATCCGCCCTCCGCCGTCCCTCGTACTGCTCCACGCCATCGCCCGACGATACGCGCCCGGCGCGCCCCGCGGGAGGAACGGCTCTCAGCTCATGGCCTTCTCCTGGCCTTTTCATGGCCCCGAGCGGGCTGAGTACGATCGGCCCACTGTGCCCGGCCTGCGCATCGGCATCCTCGGAGCAGCCCGCATCGCCCCGGCTGCTCTGGTCAGGCCCGCCCGTCACGTGCCCGAAGCCGTCGTCACGAGCGTCGCCGCCCGCGACCCGGCCAAAGCCCGGGCGTTTGCGGCCAAGCACGGGATCGGGCAGACGCACGAGACCTACGACGCCCTCATCGAGGACGCCGGGATCGATGCGATCTACAACCCGCTCCCGAACGGCCTGCACGGGCTCTGGACGAAACGGGCCCTCGAGGCGGGCAAAGCCGTCCTGTGCGAGAAACCCTTCACGAACAATGCCGCCGAGGCCGGTGAAGTCGCCGCTGTGGCCGAGCGCACCGGCCGAGCCGTCGTGGAGGCGTTCCACTACCGCTACCACCCCCTGGCTGCCCGCATGCTCGAGATCGTCCAGAGCGGGGAGCTCGGCACGATCGAGCGAGTGGAGACCTGGGAGTGCTTCCCCCTGCCGCGTTTTCAGGACATCCGCTACCAGTATGAGCTCGGAGGGGGCGCCCTCATGGATGCCGGCTGCTACGCCGTCCACATGGCGCGGCTCCTCGGCCTCGGGGAGCCGGAAGTGGTGGAGGCCCGTGCCAAGCTGCACTCGCGCGAGGTGGACCGGGCGATGCAAGCAGAGATCCGCTTTCCTGCGGGTCATACCGGCACGATCACGTGCTCGATGTGGTCGTCCACGCTGCTGCGCATGGGGGTCCGCGTGACAGGGTCGGCCAAGGTGCTGCGGGTGCTCAACCCGACGGTCCCACAGCTCTACCACCGTCTCTCGGTGAAGGGAGGGGGTGCTTCGCGCGTGGAGCACCTCTCGCGGCGGCCGACGTACGAGTACCAGCTGGAAACCTTCTGCGCCACGGTGCTGCGGGGCGAGCCCTCACTCACCCCTCCGGCCGACTCGATCGCCAACATGAAGGTCATCGATGCCATCTACACCGCCGCGGGCATGCACCCTCGGGGGACCTGAGCCCCGCTCCAGCAGCCCGCTCCAGCCTCCCCGCGCCAGCAGCCCGCTCCAGGCCTCCCGCCCGGGCCGCGGCCGGAGCGCCAGTTAGCGCAGCCGATCGAAGCCGACGAGCATCCGGCGAAGCAGATTCGCCAGCAACTCCTGGTCGGCCGGCGGAAGGGGCGAGAGCAGCTGCCGCTCGCGGCTGACAAGGTCCGACAGGCAGGCGTCGACCCGCCGCTTACCGGCGGGCGTGAGGCGCACGAGAACCCCCCGACGATCCTCCGGATCCGGGCTTCGCTGCAGCAGTCCGGCGCCCTCCAGGCGATCGAGCCGGTTCGTCATGGCGCCGGAGCTCACGAGGGTCCGGCGCAGCAAGCTGCCGGGTGTGAGCTCGTAGGGTGCCCCGGCCCGGCGAAGGGCCGCCAGCACGTCGAAGGACCACTGCTCGAGCTCGTGGGCGGCAAAGGCCCCCCGGCGCTCACGGTCGAGGTGCCGAGCCAGCCGCGAGACACGGCTCAGCACCTCCAACGGCGAGGTGTCGACGTCCGGGCGCTCACGCTGCCACTCGCCAACGAGCCGATCGACCTCGTCGGCGTCCGCTGCTGTCTTCATGCCGTGAATCTTGACAGGAAGAGAGGGCTCAGTCAGACTTATCTCGACGTCAAGATACTTGGGAGGGAAGATGGCTTCGAGATCGGCCGCTGGGCGCCACGGGGCACAGGCTCCGGTCTGGGATCCGCACCAGTACGAGCAGTTCAGGGCCGAGCGCTCCCGGCCCTTCGCCGATCTGCTGGCGTGGGTGGACGCGCCCGGCGCCCGCCAGGTGGCTGACCTCGGCTGTGGCACGGGCTCGCTCACCGCCCAGCTGCTGAGCACCTGGCCGGCGGCGCACGTCATCGGGGTCGACAGCTCGCCGGAGATGCTGAGGGAGGCGGAGCGGAGGCGCCTGCCTGGGCGCCTGGAGTTCGAGCTCGGCGACTTGCGGGACTGGGAGCCGAAGGAGCCCCTCGACGTCATCGTCACGAACGCCACCTTGCAGTGGGTACCGGACCACCTCGGCGTGCTCGCCCGACTCAGCTCCCTCCTCGCCCCTGCGGGCGTGTTGGCGATGCAGGTGCCGGGCAACTTCGCCGAGCCGACCCATGCCCTCCTCGCCGCCCTCGTGAGCTCGCCCCGCTGGAGCCGCCGCCTCTCGGGCGAGATCGCCTCGCCGGCGTCCCACGACCCGGCCGACTACCTCTCGACCCTGCTGGGCGCCGGCCTGCAGGCGACCGCCTGGGAGACGACCTACTGCCAGCTCTTGCAGGGCGCCGACGCCGTCCTCGAGTGGATGAAGGGCACGGCCCTGCGCCCCGTGCTGACGGCGCTGGCCGCCGAGGACCATGAGGAGTTTCTCGGCGAGTACGGGGCCCTCCTTCGCGAGGCCTACCCGAGCACCAAGGAAGGGACGGTGCTGCCCTACCGCCGGGTTTTTGCCGTCGGGCGCCGGTCCGGGCCGCCGCGGGCGGCCGCCGTCGCCGGCCTCGACCACGCGCAGCTGGCCATGCCGGCGGGTGCAGAGAAGGCCGCAGGCCGTTTCTATTCGGGCCTGCTCGGGATGGCCGAGGTCCCCAAGCCACCGGCGTTGGCGGCCCGCGGTGGATGCTGGTTCCGCGCCCACGGTGCCGAGGTGCACCTCGGTGTGGAGACGGACTTCCGCCCCGCCAGCAAGGCGCACGTCGGCCTCGCCGTCACCGACGTCGACGAGATGGCTGCGCGCCTCGCAGGCGGCGGCCACCGCGTGACCTGGGACGAGGAGCTGGCGCCGAGGCGGCGGTTCTTCACCGACGACCCCTTTGGGAACCGCATCGAGATCCTCGCCCGCACCTGACCGACGGGGTGCACGAGCCAGACCTCAGCCAGACGCGAGACTGGGGCCGACGGAGGAGGTTCCATGCCCGAGGGGGATTCGGCCGCTTCACCCATGGCCGAGCTGTTGCAGTCGTTGCAGCGCATAGTGGCGCTCATCTCGGAGGCGGCGGTCGACGAGGCCGAGGCGGCCGCCACCGCCGGGGCGCAGATCACGCCCGACTTCCTCGCAGGTCCCCTCGCTGAGCTGGCCGAGCGGGCGGCGGGCATGACTGAGGCGGTCACGGGGCCTCTCCACAAACTGCTCGTGGAACAGCAGCGGCTGGCCGACTTGATGGCCGACTGGTCCGAGCAGCACCGGCGCATGTCCGAGCAGATCGCCGCCTGGGCGGAGGAGCACCGGCGCATGACAGAGCAGATGCAGCGCCTCGTCAGGCCGTTGCTCGAGCAGACCGAGACCGTGGCGAAGACGAGCCGCGTCTTCGTCGAGCAGCTCCGCCACTAGGCGACGCGTTCAAAGGAGCGGTGGCGCGCCAGCAGCTGCGACGAGGGCGACGCCCGCCGCCCGGAGACGCCAGTCCGGGCGAGACAGCGGTTTACTCGGGCTGCGAGCGGAGATCTCTGAGGGCGTCCCCGATCGCCCGATGAAACGTCGGGTAGGCCAGGATCATCGAGGCGAGCTCAGAGAGCGGGACCCTGGCGTGCACGGCGAGCGTGAGGACGCTGAGGACCTCGCCCCCGCTCGGGCCGGCGGAGGTGGCGCCGACGAGAACGCCTTCGTCGGCGTCCTCCACCAGCTTGATGAGCCCCTCGTTGCCCACTTTGTGGATCCAGCCCCGCGCCGAGCGGGACAGGGGCATGAAGCCGGTGCGGACGCGGATGCCCTGGCGCCGGGCGGCTTCGGCGCTGAGGCCGACGGAACCGATCTCCGGGTCGGTAAAGGTGACGCGGGGCACGGCGCGGTAGTCGGCCGCGTGCCCCCGCCGGCCGAGGATGTCGTTCACGGCGATGTCGGCTTGGTACATCGCCATGTGCGTGAACACCCCCTTGCCGGTGACGTCGCCGACGGCCCAGACGCCCGGGGCTGCCCGCATGTGCTCGTCGACGTCCACGAAGCGGGCGCTGGCGTTGAGCCCGAGGACGTCGAGACCGAGGTCGGAGAAGGCGGTGCGCCGTCCGGTCGCGACGAGAAGGCGCTGACCGCTCATCTCGCTGCCGTCGGCCAGCTGCAAGGCCAGCATCGGGCCGTTCTGGCGGGCGCCGGTGACGGCGTAGCCCGTGCGCACCTCTATCCCCTCGGCGCTCAAGACGCCGGCGATCATCTCGGAGGCCTCCGGCTCCTCCATCGGCAGGAGGCGCTGCATGCCTTCCACCACCGTCACGCGCGAGCCGAAACGGGCGAACACCTGGGCGAGCTCGAGCCCGATGGCCCCTCCGCCGAGGACGAGGAGCGACTCGGGTATCTCCTCGGTCTTGATGGCGTCCCGGTTCGTCCAGTAGGGCAGCTCCTTCAGCCCGGGAACCGGCGGGATGACGGGCACCGTCCCGGTGGCGATGACGATCCCCTGACTCGCTTCGATCTCTTCGTCCCCGACGCGGACGCGCCCGAGCCCGCACACCACGGCCTCGCCGCGGACGAAGCGTCCCCCCCTGCCGACGAGACGATCGACGGCGGCCTTGTCGTCCCAGTTGTCCGTCGCCTCCCGGATCCGCCGGGCGACCGGCGCCCAGTCCGCCCGCACGGTGGCCGTACCCGCCATCTGATCGACGCGGCGGGCTTCCGCCAAGAGGTTGCCGGCACGGATCATCATCTTCGAGGGCACGCAACCCCAGTAGGGACACTCCCCGCCGACGAGCTCCTTCTCGATGCCGACGACGGCAAGGCCGGCCTCCGCCAGACGGCTTGCCACCTCCTCACCGCCAGGACCGAGTCCGATGACGACCACGTCCACACGCTGGCGATTGCCCACGTCACTCCTCCCTGAGCCGGGCGACCCGACCACCCTAAGTCCGCCGGGCGGCCATGTGCCGTCCTCATGCGGGCAACGACGCGAAGAACGGGACGCCGCGGGCGGCGGCCCGTTCGGGCCTCAGCTCCAGATGGTCACGTAGACCGGGGGGCGGAACCGGCTCGGTGGAACACCCGACAGCGGCGTGTGCATGGCGTGGGTGGCGTCGGGCGAGCTGATGAAGCGCCGCAGGGCGGACTTCGCCGGGCTGCCGCGGTCGGCCGTGAGCGTGGTGGCGTGCCACATGAGCTCGAGGGGCATCTGCTCGACGGGAAGGCACACGAGCGAGCCGTGACGCAGCTCGGCCGCGACGAGATGGCTGATGGCGGGGGCTACGCCCTCCCCTTTCTCCGCCGCGGCCCAAGCGGCCGCCTGGCTCGGAAACACCCGTATCCGTTCCTCCGGCACGCGCAGGCGGCTGAGGATCTGGTACACGGGCAGGGCGGGGTCGGTGGCGTCGGGGTCGACGAGCCAGGTCTCCTCCGAGAAGCGCTCGAGGGGAAGCGCCCGGCCGGCGACTGCCGATGGCGCCCGCACGGGCACCCGCGCCAGGCAATGGCCGGGCGAGGCCACGAGGACGAGGTGGTAGCGAAAGAGCGGGTGCGACTCGAGCCCGGTGGCAGAAGGACCTGAGATCCTCGGCCCGAGGGCGACGTCGGCGAGGCGCTCCTGCAAGATGGCCGCCATCTCCTCGCTCGTCGCCAGCCCGAGGCTGACCTCGATGGGTCCGCTCCGGGCGGTGAACGCCGCCAGCAGGGCGGGTGCCACCGACTCGGCGATGGCACTCGTGGCGATCACTCGCAGCCGCTCGGGCGCCCCGTTGGCCCGCCGGATCTCCTCCTCGGCCTCGGCACCAAGCGCCACCATCTGGGAGGCGATGCCGACGAGACGCCGTCCTCCCGGCGTGAGCGTCATGCCGTTCGGCGTGCGTTCGACGAGGTTGTCGTCGAACTGCCGGCGGAGCGCCGCCAGGGCGCCGGAGATGGCCGGCTCGCTCACACCGAGCGCCCTCGCGGCTGCAGTGACCGAGCCGAGGCGGGCGACAAGGACGAACGCCTCCAGCTGGGTGAGAGTCACGAGGCGAAGGGATACCACAGCTGCGGCACCGCCGCCGCCCAGCACGAGAGGCAGATAAGCGTTCGCTTATGGAGCCGTTGACCGGCGACACCTCCGGCGCGACCGTAAGCGGGCGAGGCCAAGTCGCCCGCCCGGGGCGCCTGACGGCTTAGTTGCGAATGCCCAGGGCTGCGCAGACATAGGACGGACCGCCGCCGGGCGAGCCAGGCCCGGCAACGAGAAACGGGGGGTGTGCGCATGCAGGTACCTGCTCCAGTCGAGTACGAGCGGGCCTCGTCGGTGGAGGATGCCCTCGGCTTGCTCGAACGCCACGGCTCGGACAGCCGGCTCGTCGCCGGGGGCCACAGCCTCCTGCCGATGATGAAGCTGCGCCTCGCCCAGCCCGAGGTGCTCATTGACATCAATGACCTCCTCGAGCTCTCCTACCTGCGTCGCGAGGGGGACGAGTACTGCATCGGGGCGATGGCACGGCACCGGGACCTGCTGGCCTCGGCCGAGGCTGGATCGCTCTTCGCCATCCTGCACGACGCCGAGCGCGTCATCGCCGATCCCATCGTCCGCAACCGGGGAACGGTCGGCGGATCGATCTGCCAGGCCGACCCGTCGGAGGATCTCTCCGCCGTGTTCGCGGCGCTCGATGCGAAGGCCGTCATCGCCTCCTCGACAGGGACTCGATCGGTGTCGATGGACGACTTCCACCTCGGTCCCTACTCGACGGCCGTCGGTCCCGCCGAGATGCTCGTCGAGGTGCGGATACCCATCCGTCCCCACTCCGGCAGCGCCTACGAGAAGGTCGAGCGGCGAGCCGGTGATTGGGCGATCGCGGCGGCCGGGGCAGCCCTTGCCCTCGAGGGCGGCGTCGTCACTCATGCCGGCATCGGCCTGGCGGCCGTCGGAGCGGAGCACTTCCGCTCGGCGGCAGCCGAGGAGTCGCTCCGTGGCGGCCAGGCGACGGAGGAGTCGTTCAAACAGGCCGCTCGCCTGGCATCGGAGAGTGTCAACCCGGTCGCCGACCAACGCGGCCCGGAGGACTACAAACGGCATCTCGCCGGTGAGCTCACGTTGAGAGCGTTGCGGCGGGCGGCCGCTCGCGCCGAGGAAAAGGGGGCTTGAGGCCATGCAGGTGACGATGACCGTGAACGGCGAAGAGGTCACAGCGACCATCGAGCCGCGCCTCCTCCTCGTGCACTTCGTGCGGGACCACCTCGGCTTGCGAGGCACGCACTGGGGCTGTGACACCTCCAACTGCGGCACGTGCGTGCTCTGGATGGACGGCGAGCCGGTGAAGAGTTGCACGGTGCTGGCAGCCATGGCGGACGGCCGCGAGATCCGGACCGTCGAGGCCCTCGAGAAAGGAGGCGTGCTCGACCCGGTGCAGCAGGGCTTTGTGGAGGAGCACGGGCTGCAGTGCGGATTCTGCACGCCCGGGATGATGATGACGGCCCGCTGGCTGCTCGACCACAACCCGGATCCGTCAGAAGCCGAGATCCGCGAGACCATCTCCGGTCAGATATGCCGCTGCACCGGTTACGAGAACATCGTGAAGGCCATCCGCTGGGCTGCTGAGCACCCCGCAAAGACCGAGGTGAATGCGTA
>DASPSK010000082.1:0-4516 GCA_035623975.1 Acidimicrobiales bacterium
GAGGACGGAGGTGGGCTCGTCGTGGTCGTCGAGGGCGAGGTCGTTGCCGGGGCGGTCGTGGACGTGCTCGTCTGTTCGCGGGTCGTCGGGGTGGGGCCCTTACCCCGCTCGAGGCCACAGGCGGCAACGAGCAGGATCACAAGCGCACAAGCGAGGATGCCCACGCGGACACAGCCTCGGAACTTCACGTAATTATCGTCGGACGGGGGAGAGTCGACCGCTAGAGGCGAACGTCGTCATTTTCGTCTCGCACGTGACTGCCGACGGCTCTACTGCGGAGGCGCAACGCCATCGGGCTGGATGCCCTCGAAGGCAGGACCACACCGGGAGCGAAGCGGCGGCAGCGGAACTAGACCGTTCATGAGCCAAAGCGAGCTGCACCCGCCGATCCATCC
Organism: Acidimicrobiales bacterium; assembly: GCA_035623975.1. GTDB lineage: Bacteria > Actinomycetota > Acidimicrobiia > Acidimicrobiales > Bog-793 > JAKACA01. Next base: position 396 of record DASPSK010000082.1, read on the forward strand.
GGAAACGACAGCTAACCCCGATCGCCCACGCCTCTCATGGACGAACGTCACGACTGGCGATTGAAGTCCCTCCTGCCCGAGATTGCTTCGCCGGTCTCGTCGCAGAAGCAGAGGATGGGGTGGAAGCCGTAGCCACTTGTAGGTGGGAGCGGCACCCTCTTTGTTTTCGGAGGCTGTTTGGTGAGCCAGGTATTTCTCCGACCGGGCTGGTCACGGCTCGGGGCGGTGCACCTGGAGCGAGCATCGGCGCGGTTGCGCGCCCGGAGGCGCCAACCACGGCATCGCTCAGCAGCTCGGAGCCTCGTCACGCCTGGCGGCGGACACCCTCGCCTCATCGCTGGCGCAGCAGCCTCCGTCGCCCTCGATGCCGATCTCGACGGGCGCGTCGGCGAGAACGGTATAGACCTCCCAGGGGGCGCCGTCGGGATCGCTCACCCAGATTTTGACTTGGACGGCGTAACAACAGGTTGTCTCGTCCTCGACTGCGGTAGAGAGCCCTTCGGCGCGGAGACGCTTCGTCACTACAGCCACCTCGTCGGTCGAGAACACTTCGACGCCGAGATGATTGAGTGCGCCCCCGACGCCTTCGACGCGACCATCGGGCTTCTCGATGAGAACGAGCTTGAGAGGAGGATCGGCGATCGCGAAATTGGCGTAGCCGGGGCGCAGCTTGGCCGGCTCGGCCCCGAAGAACCTCGAGTAGAACTCGACTGCGTCGTCGAGGTCGGAGACGTTCAAGGCGAGCTGCAGACGAGACATCCCTACTCCTTGTTAGATTTATGATCGTCAATGGGAGTCTGATCATCGCATCAATGCATGTCAATAGGAGGAGCCATGACGGCTCGAGTCGCTCATCGGGTGAAGCTTTCCCTCGACGATCCCCTCTGTTGCGTTTCGCTCACGGAGTCCCCGTTGTCGGCGACGGACGCTGCCGAGTTGGCACGTGTGCTGGCCGCCCTCGGCGATCCGGTCCGCCTGCGCCTGCTCTCACTCGTGGCCGCACAGGGCGAGGTCTGCAGCTGCAACCTGGAGGCACCGCTCGGAAGGAGCCAGCCGACGGTCTCCCACCACACGAGGGTGCTCGCCGAGGCGGGGCTTATCACCGGCGAGCGCCGCGGCAAGTGGATGTGGTGGAGCATCGTCCCTGGGCGGCTCGCCGAGCTGAGCCGTCTGCTGGGTGAAGGTGCAGGTGGAAGCAGATGACACGCTGGACGAAGAAGCGAGGTTCCGTCACTCGCCTCTATGCAATGCTCATCATGCCGGCAGGTCGACCATGGCGGCGCTCTCACGCCACAAGAGATCGCGTGCGTCGTCGCTCTGCGCCAGTTTCGACGGATCTGGAAAGGTGATCCTGCCTCTCACATGAGAGGCATAGACACGACCAGAAGGAGGGGTGACCTCGGCGAGCACTAGGTCAGCGAGAGCCTCGCCGGATTGCTCTGGCGTGCTTGAGTACAGCTGGGGGATGAACAAGCTCATGAAGCGGAGCAACGGGCGCATCGCAGCAGCGAGCCAGCCCCCGAGCGCCGGCTGACCGCCAAGCGAAGTACCTCCAGTGAGTCCCGGGTTGTAGGCGATCACAGTGATATGCCGCTGCTGCACATCGTCAAGTGCCGCGAAAGATCGAGCGGTAAGAAGGTTGCAGAGCTTGGAGGCGGCGTAGGCCCGCGCAGGAGAACTCTTCGAGGGATGAGCGAGCGCCTCGGGATCGAGTGTCCGCGGTGCAAGGGGCATCTTCGAGGGATCGTGCGTGTCACTCGTCGTGATCACCAGCCGTCCTCCTTCGCCCATGCTGGGCATGAGGAGCCGCGCCAGCAAGTAGTGCGCAAGGTGGTTCACGGCGAACGTCATCTCAAACCCGTCGACGCTGCGCTGTTGATGCCGGAACTGAGCGCCCGCGTTGAGGACCAGCACATCTATCCCTTCGCCGGCAAGATGCTCTTTGACTGTTTCGGCGAAACTGCGGACACTCTCGAGCGAGGCGAGGTCAAGCGGCAAGACCATCGCTCCGGGAGTCTCACGACTTCCCCGCGCACCGACGATGATCTCCGTGTTGGGTCGGGCGACGAAGCGCTTCAGGGCGTGCGCACCAATGCCGGAAGTTGCACCCGTCATGACAATGATGAGGTCTTGCTCGGTGTTCTCCATTCTCGACTCCACTCGTACTTCGACCAGAGCTGGGCGGGGGGTCTCAACGGCTGTGTGTCACGGCTGTCGACTCGGGGCGATGCCGTCGATGACGGCGATGTCCTCGGACGTCAGCTGGACTTCGTCGGCGCCAAGGTTCTCGTTCAGATGCGCCGAACTGGCCGTGCCCGGGACGAGGAGGATGTGCGGGGCGTGAGCGAGGAGCCAGGCGAGGCCGACCTGGCTAGGCGTTGCTCCAATCCGGGTCGCGATGGTCTGGACGATGGGGTTGTCGACCACCTTCGGCAGACCGGGAAACGCACCACCGAGGAGGAAGAACGGCACCCATGCGACTCCCTCATCGAGGCAGAGGTCGAGCAAGGCTTCATCTGCGCGGTTGAGCAGGCTGTAGGCGTTTTGGACGCAAGCGATCCCCACAGGCAGAGCCGCACGCAGCCCATCGATCGTCACGGCGCTCAAGCCAATGGCGCCGATTTTGCCTTCCTCGCGCATCGCGATCATCGCCGCGAGCTGATCCTCTAGGTCGACGACCTGGTCACCTTCGGCCCTGATTCCGGGGCCTGCGTCGACCCGTCGCAGGTTCACGACATCGAGGCGCTCCCTCCCGAGGCTGCGCAGGTTGTCTTCGACGGTCGTCCGTAGCTCTTCAGGACGCTGTGCGAGACGGACCCCGACTGCTGCTCCCGGATCGACCGTGGCACCGACCTTCGTCACGACAACCACGTGTTCGCTCCCGGCTAAAGCCTGCCGCAAGATGTCATTCACGGACCCGCCGCCATAGAACTGGGCCGTGTCGATGTGGTCGACGCCGCCTTCCACCGCTCGACGCACCACGGCCCCAGCTGCGTCCGAGTCGGCTCTCAGCCGGGCGAGCTGCATGGCGCCGAAGCCAATGCGTGATACCGACCGCCCCGCCAGCCCCCCGATGCCGCCCGGGTGTCGAAGTTCGGGCGAAGTGGTCATGGTCAGCCCCTCAGATGAGATACTGCTGTCAAGCGGAAGGTCCTCCGCTTCAACAGCCTAACCATACCGGAGGTGCCTCCGCTTCTGTCTCAAGCTCCCATTCGCCATGGCCGAGCCGACGCTCGGCGCAACCGGGACCGGCTACTGGTGGTCGCCCGCGAAGCGTTCGCGTCCGGAGACGGCGCTGTGCCCCTGGGGACCCTGGCCCGCCGCGCCGGTGTTGGGATCGGGACCCTGTACCGCCACTTCCCCACCCGGGAGGCGCTCGTGGACGCGGTCTACGCCTCCGAGCTGGACGCCGTCACCGCCAGCGCCTCCGGGTTACTCGAGCGCCACCCAGCGGACGTCGCCATGAGGCGCTGGCTGGACCGCTACGCCGAGTTCATGACGACCAAACGGGGAATGCTCGACGCGCTCCGGTCAGGGTGGGCCGCTGGCACGATCGCTACGCCTGACACTCGCGCGCGGATCACCCAAGTGATCGATGACTTCCTCTCCGCCGGCGCCCGTCAGGGCCTGCTCCGCGACGACGTCCTCGTAGACGACGTCACGGCCGCACTCGTAGGAGTGTTCTTGTCCACCACTGCCCTCGGCCAGCCAGACCAAGTGGGACGACTCCTCGACCTGCTGATGGCTGGACTCCGTCCTGAGTCCGGTCGACGTGCACGAGGTGCCACTCGTTCGCCGCGAGAGCACCGACGAGGACCTGATCACGCCGAGCGCCCACGTACCTCGAGGGGGTTGGAGTAACTGTCGAAGGTACTCCTGATGGGAGGGAGAACGCGTCCGCGCCCTCCTCGAGATCGTCCCAGACCGATGAGGGAGGGTTTCGGCCAAGCCCGTCGGACTCAGGCTGGTGTCTTGACTTCTAAGCCCAATACCGTTTACTTAAGACTACAAGAGTGTTATTCTCGGGCCCATGCCCCGTGCCGGGTGGGTCAAGCCGGAGACCGACCAGCGGCTCTCCGATCACATCTCGATCGGCGTCCTCACCCGGGTCTTTCCTCCTG
>DASPSK010000094.1:0-2566 GCA_035623975.1 Acidimicrobiales bacterium
TCCTGGTCGCCCGTTGCGACGGCACGGTCATCGACGGGTACCACCGCGTGGCAGCCGCTCGCTCGCTCGGTCTGGGCAAGGTGCAGGCCGTCCTCTTCGACGGCACGGCTGACGAGGCGTTCGTCGAGGCGGTTCGCCGCAACGTCGAACACGGACTGCCGTTGACCATCGGGGAGCGCAAGGCCGCCGCCGAGCGGTTGCTCCACGAGGACCGCAACTGGTCCGATCGACGCATCGCTGAGGTGTGTGCCCTTTCCGCCCGCACGGTGGCACGGCTCCGGGCTGCCAGCGGCCGGCAGGCGAACGAAGCCGAACGGCGAGTGTGCCGCGACGGTCGTTCTCGCCCTGCGCAGCCGGAGGCCACTCGTGTGCGGATCCTCGATGCCGTCCGGGCGAACCCCGACGCGTCTCTTCGCGCCATCGCGCAAGCCATCGGTACTTCGCCGGAGACCGTGCGGAGGGTCCGGCAGGATCTCAAGCAGTCGAAGGACAAGGTGTCGGCCTCGACCCCCGCCTCGCTCGTTCCAGCGGAAACGGTCTTCGCCAGGTCGCCGTCACTCTCTGCGGCCACCAGCCGACAGTGGGCAGCGGACCGTGCGATCACGTCCGCACCCGACGGAACGCAATTCGCCGAGTGGTTCGGCCGAACCGATGTGGCTGCCGATTGGCGTTGCTACGTCACGTCCGTACCTCTCAGCCGCGTCTACGAGATCGCGGACGAGGCGCGGCGGCGAGCCCAGGCGTGGGGAGAGTTCGCCGACATGGTGGAACAGCGGGTCCGCAGGAAGCGGGCCATGTGACCGGTTGCCAGGCGATCGATCGAGTCCACTAGCTTCAGCCCATGAGCTCCAGACGGGTGGCCCTCGCCGGCATCGCGCTCGCGGGTGTCGGACCGGACGCCAGGTCCGGTGTTTCGCCCTACACATTGATGGCCGACGCGGCCCGACGCGCCATCGCGGACGCCGGCTTGCGTGCCGAGGACGTCGATGGCTTCGGTTCGACCGCCTTGGGTTCGCTGCCTCCGGTCGACGTTGCGGAGTACCTCGGCCTTCGTCCGCGATGGATGGACTCGACGAGCCTCGGCGGCTCGGCCTGGGAGCTCATGGCCGGACATGCCGCCGACGCCATTGCCCAGGGCAGGGCAGACGTCGTCGTGCTGGCCTACGGATCGACTGCTCGAAGCGACCTTCGGTCCGGGTTGCGGTCGGCCAACCTCGACTGGGGCTCGCGAGGCCCGCTCCAGTGGGAGGCCCCGTACGGTCACACGCTGATCGCCAAGTACGCCATGGCAGCGCGCCGCCACATGTACGAGTACGGCACGACCCTCGAGCAGCTCGCCGAGGTCGCCGTGTCCGCCCGTGTCAACGCGGCCGAGAACCCCGAGGCCGATTTCCGTGATCCGATCACGGTCGACGACGTCCTGGGCGGGCGGATGATCGCTGACCCGTTCACCAAGTTGCAGTGCTGCATCCGTTCCGATGGTGGAGCAGCGGTGGTACTCGTCGCCGAGGACCGGGTGCCCGACATCCGGAGCAAACCCGTCTGGGTGCTCGGCGCGGCCGAGGCCGGGTCTCACGTGTCCATGAGCCAATGGCGTGATTTCACGACCGGTCCGGCGGCGATCGCCGGCCCACTCGCCTTCGAGCGGGCCGGGCTGGCCCCGGCAGACGTCGACGTCTGCGAGCTGTACGACGCGTTCACGTACATGCTCCTGATCACCCTGGAGGACCTCGGCTTCTGCGCAAAGGGCGACGGTGGCCCTTTCGTCGGGGACGGGAGGCTGCATCTCGACGGCGCGCTGCCCACCAACACGGACGGCGGCGGTCTGTCAGCGTGTCACCCGGGCCAGCGAGGCCTGTTCTTGTTGGTGGAAGCCGTTCGTCAGCTACGCGGCGAGTGCGGACCCCGTCAGGTGCCCGACACCCGGATCGCCTGTGTCAGCGCCACCGGCGGATGGTTCTGCTCGAACGGCACCATGCTGCTCGGCGTCTAGAGCCCGACCTCCCGACACTACGGCCACTGCGGACGGATCCCGGTGGTGAAGGTCTCAGGCGAGGCGGAACACCGGAATCTTGATCTCCTCGGTGAGGTCCTGGAAGTCGACCTGCAGTGGCGCTCCGATGGTCAGCTCGGCGGGGTCGCAGCCGACGATGGTGGTCATCACCCGTGGTCCCTCGGCCAGATCCACGATGGCGGCGACGTAGGGGATCCGGTCCTTGAACGGCGGGAGGTCGTTCACGAACACCGTCGAGTAGGTGTACAGCGTGGCACGCCCCGACGCCTCCTCCCACTGCACGTCGTCGCTCCAGCAGTGCGGGCAGAAGGGGCGGGGGTAGTGGTGGGATTGGCCACAGGACCCGCAGCGGGCGACGAGGAAGCGCCGATCCCGGGCCGCGTCCCAGAACGGCCGCGTCCCGTCATCGATCGTGGGCAGGTCGTTGCGAGGCGGTACCGCTGACATGGGGCGCATTCTGACACGGAGCCGGTGCGGAGATCGCTCCCACCTACGATTCTTGGGCCGTGGAAGAGGACGGTGGAAGAGGACGGAGGAAACGCCGTGGGAAAC
>DASPSK010000113.1:0-4838 GCA_035623975.1 Acidimicrobiales bacterium
CGTGGCGTCGACACCGAGGGGCAGCGACCCTGCACGCCGCGCCGTGGCGTCGCCGACGGGCTTGGGTGCAGCCGGGGCGGTCGGCCGCGGGTACGAGGACGCGGCCCGCATCGGGTCGCCGACTCCGGTGGCGTCAGTGGCCTCGCGGGCTCGCCGAACGGCATCGGCTAGGGCATCCAACGCTCGCTGGCTGGGCACCGATGGACCGGCGTCCGCCTCGGTTTCTTTGCTGGCCCGCAGATGTCGAAGACCCTTGAAGATCGTGCGGCTCATTCCGTGTCTTTAATAGCGCAAAGACGGCAGGAAGGCGATGGCGCCCTCGGCGCTTCGCGCGACCGTTGGACGGCGAAGGGGGGCCGGGTCCTTGCCGCCCTCCACGCTGCCCTACCCACCGTCGAGTGCCCGAGTCGGACCGAAGGGCTCGCGCAGCGTCTTCGATTTCGCTCGTCGCGTCCATATCGACTGTGAGCCGCTCTGCACCGTCAGGGTCGCAGTTCCGCGGTTAGCTAGTCGAACTGGCACTTAGACAGAGCTACTGTCGCCAACTATCATCCGCCGCATGACGCCTTCCCGAACCTCAAGAACCTGGCTCCTGAGATCGACCGCCTTGATCGCCGTGGGTGTTCTCGTCGCTGTTACTTCATCCACCTCGGCGAGCCTCGCAGCGACGGCGACATCGACGAGGCCGCACGTGACGCACGGCACCGCCTCGGTCGCGTGCGCCGGGTCGCTTGACAAGCTGTACCACGACACCCTCGGTCCGGCCTTCAAGAAAGCGACGGGCGACTCCTTCGGTGGACCTCCGTGCGCCGGCTCGCTCGCCCTCGCTTCGGAGATCCTCGCCCATGAGATCAACCCCGGAGCGTTCCTCGCCGTCGGGGCTCATGCGATCAAAGAGCTCTTCCCCGCCGACCGCTCGAAGTTCGCCCTCGCGGTGGCCTCGGACCCCCTCGTCGTCGCCTTCTCCAACAAGAGCCGCTACTACACGCAACTGAATGCCATCAGGACCGGCCAAGAGCCCCTCTCCGACCTGTGGACGATCTTCACGACCCCAGGCTTCCGGCTCGGCAGGACCAACCCGACCCAGGACCCCCAGGGCATCTTCTTCATCCTCATGAACAAACTCGCCCAGAAGGTGCTGCACCTGCCGGCCGGGATCACCGATCGCGCCCTCGGCATCACCAAGACGAAGCCCTATGGCGCCGCCTCGCAACAGTTGGACGAGGACGCCTTGCCGGTTGACATCCAGGAGGGCGTCGTCGACGCCGGCAGCGAGTACCTTCCCGAGGCCGTGCAGTACGGCTTGGACTACATCACCCTGCCACCGACCATCGATTTCGGTTCGCCTTCATATGTCGCCCTCTACTCGACCGTGAGTCTCGAGGTGAGCGGAAGCCTGGACTCCGGCGAGGTGATCCACCTCAACGAGACGCTGGTCGAGCCACAGAAGGGCACGTCCTTCACGCCGGCGAACGAGGCCGCCGATCAAGCCTTCGTCGCATTCATGCTGCGGCCGAAGGGACGTGCGGTGCTGGCGAGCGTGCAGTACCGGCTGATCAGCCCCGTGATCGTCCTTGCTCCGGGCGTGACGCTCACCGAAGCGCTCCCGCCGGCGATCCTCAGCCTCTTCAAATCACTGGGCGGTACCATCGGGTCGTAATGCCCCTAGCGGATCTCAGCCGCCGTGTCGTGGGGCGCCTCCCCGGCACGGCGGCGATCGTGACCTCCGCAGTCGTGTGGGTCGCCCTGCTCGGACCGCTCATCGTCCTGCTGTTCCAGGTGTCCCCCCATGCGATCCGCACCAACCTCGACCAGCCGGGTGCCTTCGATCCGCTCTGGACCTCGCTGCAGGCGAGCGCCACTGCGCTCGGCCTCATGCTCGTGCTGGGGACGCCTCTCGCCTATCTTCTCGCCAGGGGCCGCGTGCGCTTCGCTCGGGTCGTGGAGGCAGGGATCGTTCTGCCGCTGCTCATGCCCCCCCTTGTCATCGGTCTGCTGCTGATCTTCCTCATCGGTCAGGCCGGCCCGGTCGGGCGCTTCGTTTCGGGCATCAATCCGAACGTCTTCGGCGTGAACACGATGTTCGCCCTTGTGGTGGCCGAGTTCTTCGAAGCCGCGCCGTACTACATCATCTCTGCAGCGGCTGCTCTCACGACCGTTGACCAGCGTCTCGAACAAGATGCCCTCCTCCTCGGAGACCGGCCGCTCGGTGCCTTCCGCCGAATCACCCTGCCGCTTGCCGCCCCCGGTCTCGCCACAGGCATCGCCATCTCCTGGGCGCGGGCCATGGGTGCTTTCGGCGCCGTCCTCATCATCGCCTACAACCCGGCAGGCCTACCCATCGACATCGACCAGACCTTCATCGCCAACGGCCTCACTCCGGCCCTCGTCGTCGCCCTCCTGCTCATCGTCGCCGCCCTTCCCCTCCCCCTAATCGCCCTTCTCTGGAGCGCCCGGGCCCGCGGGCGAAGGATGGTCCCGGTGCCCGTCACCGTCGGCCCGTGACGCCATCGCCCATGCTCGACGCCGACTTCGTCGTGGCACGCCGGAGCTTCGACGTGATCGCCCAGCTCATCCTCGACCCAGGAGAACGCCTCTCGCTCTTCGGCCCCTCCGGAGCCGGCAAGACGACCTGCCTCGAGGCGATCGCCGGGACGGTGGTTCTCAAGGAGGGCCGCATCCGCCTCGACGGTCGACTCGTCAACGCTGCCCGAGAGAGACGGATCCGTCACCCCCCCGATCAGCCCGTCGAAGCGCGAAAGCGGGGCGTCGCCCTTGTGCGCCAGCCGACGACGCTCTTTCCCCACCTGAGCGTGCGAGCGAACGTCACGTACCGGCTCCGCGGGAAAAGGCTCTTCGGGCATCGTTCGCTCGAGCATCTCCTCGAGGACGTGGGCCTCGACGGCCTCGCCGACGCCGCGCCCGATTCCCTCTCCGGTGGGCAGCGGCAACGCGCCTGTCTGGCTCGTGCCATCGCCCGGCCCTTTCGTGCCCTTCTCCTCGACGAGCCCTTTTCGGCCGTGGACGCGCCCTCTCGTGTCCGGCTCCGGCACATCGCCATCGACGCCTCGACCCGGGCCGAAGCCGTCGCCGTTCTCGTGACCCACGACCTGGCCGAAGCTCAAGCCTTCGCACACCGGCTCGGCATCATGGACGAGGGTCGCATCGTCCAACTCGGGAGCACCGAGGATCTTGTGCGCCAACCCGCCACAGTGCGCGTAGCGCAGCTCGTCGGCTACAGCAGCTTCGTCCCCCATGACTCGGGCAAAGCCTGGGCCCTCCACCCCGACCGCTTCGTCGAGGGAGCTTCGCCCGACCGAGGCGTCGTACTCACCGGCACCGTCCGATCCGTCCAGCCGTTCGGCCCCCGCTTTGCCTGCGAGCTAGTCCCTCTGGCCGGCCCCTTGCAGGACGAGGCGCGCACCGGGCCGCCGGCCCCGCCGAGCCTTGGCGCGCCCCCGAGCCAGCCCGTGGTACGGGTGCACGTGGACCTTCCTCCGCGGGTGGGTGACACGTGGGAAGTGACAGCGCTGAGCCCGCCCCTCGTCGAAGGCTCGCCTAACCGCAGCGGTAACGGTTGATCGACCTTCATGGGATCCAAATCCCTGTGGTACCGACATAACCGGCGTCATACTCGATCTTTGCCGCCTTGATCCCTTTGGTGATCTCCACCGCCACGCACCCGATGGCCGAACGCCCTGGCGCAACGCTCACCTGCCCGGATTCGAAGCTGTAGCACCCGGCAAGGCGGCCGGGGCCGCCGGCATACGTCTGATTGTTCGAACCGACGACGGCGACGGCGTCATCGGCGTCGTACTTGTAGGTACCGGAGAGCCCGGTCACCTTGATGAGCACCTCGGCAAGGTTGTCACCTGCGGGCGGCGCATCGGTCGGGCCGGCGGGTGGAGCAGGATCCTCGAACTTGAGGAGGGTCACATTGACGGTGTCGCCCATGCCGTCGTTGAGCGTGAGTGTGGAGCCAACCGTGGCCGGCTTTGCGCGAGTCGTGGAGGCGCAACCCGCCAAGGCAAGAGCCATGACCGAGCCGGCCGCCAAGACGGCAAGTCGTCTCCGCATGCTGATGCCGTCTCCCACGATCCTCCCCCCGTGGCCCCACGCTGTGACGAACGCCGCCTGCGGCAGCTCGCGCCGCCAGAGATCACACGGACAGTAGGACGTCCGACCCGTAACCGTAACGAAGGACTCGCCTCCCCCGCCTCCTCCCGGTCGGGAGAGTTGGCCAAGGAGGGCGCCCGCCCGCCACGCCAGATCGATCCCGTGTCGCTTGGGTTACAAGTCAAGACAGGGCACAAAACAACCAGTAGGTCAGGAACATTTCTCGCTTCACACAAGTTGCACAAAGTGGCTGCGCCCTCGGCCTCTCCCCCTCGCCGAGGGCGTTGTCGCGTCACCCGCGCCCGACCGGCAGATGCTCATCGAGGCGCTCGCCGCAGGCGGGCTCAGTGCGAAGGAACTGCCCTGTGGGCGTGGTGACGCTGGATGACGGCGGCCACAGCCAGCACGACAAAGGCGATGACGGCTCCCGGCAGCATGAGAGGAGCCAGCAGAATCACTCCGAGGAGAACGAGTACGGGCACCAGCAGGAATACGGCCATCGGTCTGCCCCCCTACGAGGTTTGCGTCACACTCAGATCCTGTGCCCGGCGACGACCGGGCGATAGGGCCGTTCGGCCCTACTCGAGCTGGGCGAGAACCATGCCCCTCCAGTTCCGGCTGAGGTCTTGGAGGATCGCTCGCCAACTCGTCGCGAGGATGATCACCGGATACACAGAGCAGGGCTCGAGCGCATTCCACCCCTACAGCGCCCGCGTCGAATA
>DASPSK010000126.1:0-2077 GCA_035623975.1 Acidimicrobiales bacterium
GCGCTCCTCGTCTGCCTCGTCGTGGCGGCGTTCTTCTTCGGACTCATGGCCGGGCCGGCCAACCCGTTCCTGCGCATCTCCGGGCCTATCCCGGCCAGTGGCCAAGGCCCGAACGCCCTCTTGCAGGACAACGTCCTCATCGCCTTTCACCCGGTCTTCCTCTATCTCGGCTTCGTCGGCTTCACCGTGCCCTTCGCCTTCGCCGTCGCCGCCCTCGTGACCGGCCGCCTCGGCGAGGGCTGGCTCGTCGTCACCCGCCGCTATACCTTGTTCGCCTGGGCCTTCCTCACGGTCGGCATCGTGCTCGGGGCCTGGTGGTCGTACCAGGTGCTCGGGTGGGGGGGTTTCTGGGCGTGGGATCCGGTCGAGAACGCCGCCCTCCTGCCGTGGCTGTGTGCCACCGCCTACCTCCACTCGGTCATGGTGCAGGAGCGCCGCGGCCTCTTGCGGGTCTGGAACCTCTCGCTCCTCATCGCCGCCTACTCCCTCACGATCCTCGGAACCTTTCTCACGCGCTCGGGCGTGCTCGTGTCGGTGCACGCCTTCACGGACTCGTCTGCCATCGGGCCGTCGCTGCTGGGTTTCTTCGGGGCGGTCGTGGCGACGGGCGTCGGCTTGATCTTCTGGCGGGGTGAACAGCTCCGCTCTCCCGGGACGATCGACTCGCCCGTCTCGCGAGAGGGGGCGTTTCTCGTCAACAACCTGCTGTTCGCCGCCTTCGCCCTCGTGGTGCTCCTCGGCACGGTCTTTCCCCTGTTCGTGCAGGCGCTCGACAACGAGGAGATCACCGTCGGCTCGCCCTACTTCAACTCGATGACCGTCCCCATCGGCTTTGCTCTGCTCTTCTTCATGGCCGTGGCGCCGGTGCTGCCGTGGCGCAAGGCAGGGGCGGGCGTGCTCCGCTCCCGTCTGGCGTTGCCCGCCTGGACCGGCGTAGTCGTCGTCGCCGTCTGCGTCGCCTGCGGGGTGCGCGGCCTCACGCCGCTCGCCGCCTTCGGGATGGCGTCGGTCGCCGGCGCCTCCGCCATCCGCCAGCTGGTGCTGGCGTCGCTCGCTGCCCACCGGGCGGGTGCCTCCTGGTGGCGGGCGTTCGTCGGGCGCTCGAACGGGGGGATGATCGTGCACCTCGGTGTCGTCATCGTCGCCGTGGGCCTGGCGGCGGCCACGGCCTATGGCCACCGGGCAACGTTCCAGCTGGCCGTCGGGCAGTCCGTCAGCTACGAGGGTGAGCGCATCACCTACGGGGGTGCTTCGCCGTTCACCCAGCCCAACCGCAGCGGCATCGTGGGCCTCGTCTACGTCGACGGCGCCGCCTTCCACCCGGCGATCAGCGACTACACGGGCTACGAGGGCATCGCCACGCCGGCGATCGACTCCTCCTGGCGGCGCGACGTCTACCTCACGATCAGCGCCGTCTCCGGCACCGGCACGGGGCCGGCCTCGATCGGCGTCGTCGAGCAGCCGATGGTCCTGTGGCTGTGGGTCGGTGGGGTGCTGACGGCCTTCGGCGCCTTGCTGGCGGCCGTGCCCTCGGGGCGGAGGCGTCGGGCGCATCGCGCGGGTGAGCTGCTCGAAGCGAGTCCTGCCGAGGGCGTCACCGCCGGTGCGCGCACGGCAGCGGCCGGCGGCTTCGACCGCTCGCAGGCCGCCGGCGACGACGGCGCCGGAGCCGATCGGCCGAGCCGGCAGCCGGTCGGGGTAGGCGAATGAGCGGCCGGCGCTTCCGCACGGCCCGCTCGTCGGCGCTCGGCGTCGCCGTCGTCGCCGTCGCCCTCGTGGCCGTGCTCGCCACGCGCCCCCCCGCCACGATGGTCATGGCGGACAGCCCGCTCGTCGGCAAGCCCGCCCCGCCCATCGTCGCCACGTCGTTCTACCCCCGCACGGGCTCGACCGTCTCGCTCTCCTCGATGCGCGGGCGCTGGGTGCTCGTCAACTTCTTCGCCTCCTGGTGCGACGCCTGCCGGCAGGAGGAGCCACAGCTGGAGCAGTTTCTCTACGCCCGTCCGGGCGGGTTGCGCACCGATGTGCTCGGGGTGCTCTTCGGTGACACCGAGAGTGACGGCAGGTCGTTGCAGGC
>DASPSK010000161.1:0-2373 GCA_035623975.1 Acidimicrobiales bacterium
TGGGAGGCGATCGATCAGGGCTACCGCACCTACTACACAACGGCGGCCGATCTCGTGGCGCGCTGCCACCGCTCTGCCATCGAGGGCCGCTGGGCGCAGACGATCCGCTTCCTCTCGAACCCGAGCCTGCTCGTCATCGACGAAGTGGGCTACCTCCCACTCCAGGCCGAGGGTGCGGCGGCCCTCTTCCAGGTCATCGCCCAGCGCTATCTGAAAGGAAGCGTCATTCTGACGACAAATCTCGGCATCGCCAATTGGGCGAAGGCTTTCGGGGACGACCCGATGGTGGCGGCCGCCATGTTGGACCGCCTGCTGCACCGCAGCGTCGTCGTCAACATCGACGGCGAGAGCTACCGGATGCGCACCCACCGGGCACGGGCGGCCGCTACCCGGAAGGCGGTGCGGTGACGAACGCCAGTGAGGTGCGGCCAGATGAGACGGTCACGGTGGGGCCACATGAGGTGAGCACGCCGGCGAAGAGCTGCCCGGGCTGCGGGCGGCCGTTCGCGGCGACGAGGGTCTACTGCTCTCCGGCCTGCAAGTTGTCGGCCTGGAAGCGCCGCCAGCGCATCGAACCCTCACCGCTCCTCCCGACGCGCATCGCGGCGATCGGCGACGTCGTGACGAAGGGCACGCCGGCCGCCCACACCGGAGCCGATTCGGCGGCACTGCTGGCGGAGTCGGTGCGAAACCTCGGCATTGCCCGCGGCATCGATTGCGACGACGGCCCTGGCGGAGCGCTCCATCTCCTCGCCAGCCTCGCCGCCGAGATCGAGCTCGCCCTGCCCGACGCGCTCGCCACCGCCCGCAACGCCGGCTACTCCTGGGAGGCGATCAGAGCGATCTCGGGGATCAGCGGCGAACGTGCGAAGCGCCTCGTCGCCCTCGCACACCGGAAGGAGGCGCCCCTCGCCTGAGGCGTACGATCACGCGAACCCGGCCATCGAGGGTCGCGCGGGCTGTACATATTCGATGATCGACTGTGTACAACTACCGTGATCGCGAGCAACCGGCCTCCTCGAACCCCGAACTTCGAACGACTACCGGCTCTTATTGCCGCGGGATGCCAATTTCGTGCTCGACACGCCGCTGTGGAAGCCCGACTGCACGGAGTGCGGCCGCGGCCCCAAGGGGCGGCTCGCGATGGGCTCTGCCCGCAGGCTTCCAACCCGCTGAGCCATCCGGCCCAGCCCGGCTCGTCCCGGTCATTGCTGCGCATGCCCCTCCTTCACACAAAGTTCATGTGGATCGTCTACGACCGCCACTCGGGAGTCGTACCTCCTCCCCGGTAGCAGGCCGCTGCCTTGTCCGCTGCAAGGCCCAAGAGCGAGACACCGTACCGGCGTGACCTGTTCCGCTCGGCAGTCGACCTGCTTGCCACCGTGGCATCGATCCACACAACAGGAGGTGCAGAGATGCGCAGCAACAAGACCAACAGCAAGACGAACCAGACGGCACCCGTCGCCGCGAGCCGGGGAGACTCGGTCAACCAGGTGACTCTCATCGGCCGCCTCGCCGCTCCCGAGCTTCGGGAAACCGCTTCCGGCAAGCACGTGACGACCGTCCGTGTTGCCACCAACGGTAAGAGCCACGCCGAATTCCACGACGTGGTCCTCTGGGGTCAGCTCGCTGACTTCGCCACCACGTACCTCGGCAAGGGCCGCCTCGTCTACGTCGAGGGACGGCTCCAGAGCCGCCAGTGGCAGACCACCGACGGCAGCACTCGACGGACCGTCGAGATCGTCGCCAACCGGCTTCAGGCGCTCTCCTCGAAGAGCGCTTCGGAGGCTCCGGCGGCGTGACCGCCGGGGCTCGTCCCCGAGGAAGATCTCTGACCCGGCTCCCTCGGGGATGACAAGCCCGATCCGCAACGTACTTCTCGGGTTCGGCGCTCCAGGATGGACGGAGCCGCTGGGCGTCAAGGCGCTGCGAGCCGCCGCTTCGCTCCGGTACTCGCGCGGGACGGCGTCCCGTTCCCTTGACTCCCCGCTCTCCCTCCGTGGCCGTTTCGCGCCCATGAACCAAGAAGGGAAAGGAGTTGCAGACATGGTCTACACATTCACCGATCTTGCGGAGCTGGTGGAGTACCACCTCGTCATCTCCGCCCCTGATGACGACGTCGCCCACGCGAACCTCGTCCAGCTCGTCGGCCGTATTGAAACGATGACGGCTCGCCCGCTGTGGCGGGAGGCGAAGTGGGTCTTCTGTGATCGCTGCGGGTGCTCGGTCGACACCGACCTCATCCACCCGGACGGCCACCACTACCAAGGACGGCGACTTCTACTGTGCTGACTGCTGGAAGTTCCCAGAGTGCTCACCCGGCCGTTAGGCGAGACCTCGCTCATCCAACCGCTTCACCCATCCTTGGAGGTT
>DASPSK010000133.1:0-2705 GCA_035623975.1 Acidimicrobiales bacterium
CGACGAGTGGTTCGCCGAAGCCCATGCCACCGGCCTCGAGGTCGAGCTCGAGCTCTGCTCGCTGCAGAAGGCCCTTGCCTGCATGAGCGATCTTCCGCGCGGCCTCAACGTCTGCGTGAACGTCGGCCCGGAGGCACTCGCCGACGACGATGTGCTGCGTCTGCTCATGGAGTCCGATCCTCGACGGATCGTCATCGAGCTGACCGAGCAGGAGCCCGTCGAGGACTATCCACGTCTCACCGAGTTCATCACGCGTTTACGCCTGATGGGAGCCCGTCTCGCCATCGATGACACCGGTGCGGGTTTCGCCAGCCTCGCCCACATCCTCAAGCTCAGCCCCGATTTGATCAAGCTGGACCGCACCCTGGCGACGGGGATCGACTGCGACCCGGTGAGGCGGTCGCTCGCGGCCGCCCTCGTGTCCTTCGCCGAGCAGACAGGAGCGGAGATCATCGCCGAGGGAATCGAGACCGCCGGCGAGCTCGACGTGCTCGGCGAGCTGGGAATCCGCTACGGGCAGGGCTATTTCCTCGGGCGCCCCAAGCCGCTCGACGCCGTCGTCTGGCGACCCGCTCATGCCATCCGCTCCCGGCTCCTCGCCGAGCTGTCGGCCTCGCTGACCGGCGGCCTTGCCGAGGCGCTCCGGGCGAGAGAGCTCTCGCCCGCTGGTCGCCAGGCGTAGCGGCTGACCCCGGCCATGAAGGCGGCGGCTGGGGGCGCCTCCGCTCGCCAGGGCCCGGCCTGCCCAGCCAGAACAGGGCGTCAGTTTCGGGTATGGGTCACCTGAGCCCCCGGGCGATGACGAGGCGCATGATGTCCGAGGTGCCCTCCTCGATCTCCTCGAGCTTGGCATCCCTCATCCACTGCTCCACCGGGACGTCGCGGGAGTAGCCCCAGCCGCCGAGCGTCTGGATGGCCGCCCAGGTGCAGTACATGGCGGTCTCGGACGCAGACAGCTTTGCCATGGCAGCGGCAGAGGTGGCCGGCAGACCGGCATCGAGCCGCTTGGCCGCCCGCCAGACGAGCAGGCGTGAGGCCTCCACTCGCGTCGCCATGTCCGCCAGGCGGAAGGCGACCGCTTGGTGCTCGATGATGGGCGAGCCGAACTGTCTGCGCTCGCGGGCGTACTCACAGGCGTACTCGAGAGCCGCCCGGGCGATCCCCACGGCGGCGGCACCGAGCACGGCCCGAGAGATGTCGAAAGTCCGCATCAAGCCGACGAAGCCCTCTCCCTCCTCGCCCAGTCGCTGCTCGGTCGGGACGAAGACGTCGGCGAGGAAGATCTCCCGGCAGACGATCGCCCGCTGGCCCATCTTCCGCATGGGCTCGCCGAAGCTGAGCCCGGGCTCGCCACGACGCAGGAGGAAGGCGCTGATCCCACGGCTGCGCTGGCGCGGGTCGGTCTTGGCGAAGATCACGTACATCTCGGCGGCCCCGGCGTTGGAGATCCAGGCTTTGGAGCCGTTGAGGCGGTAACCACCCTTCACCCTGACCGCCGTCGTCGTGATGGCGGCGGCGTCCGAGCCGACATCCGGTTCCGTGTTCGCCAGCGCCGTCAGCGGCGGGTGGTCGCCACACAACGGCGCCAACCATTCGGCCTTCTGCTCCGGGGTGCCCAACTCGAGAACCGGATCGGCGAAGAACCCGCCCGAGCAGAGGAGGTTGCCGATGCCGAGGTCGCCGAAGCAGAGCTCCTCTTGGACGAGGCACTGGCTGAAGACGTCCGTGAACCCCCCGCCGCCGTAGTCGGTCGGCAGCATGAAGCTCGTGATGCCGGCCTCGGCTGCGAGGTTCCACAGCTCCCAGGGGATCTCGGTGTCGGCCTCGTCGACCGCCCGCGCCCGGGGACGAATCTCCGACCGGGCAAAGCGGCTGCAGAGGTCGATGATCGCCAGCTGCTCGTCGGACAGCTCGCACAGCTCTGTGGGAAGGATGGACAAGGACACTCCTCGTGTCGCGTCAGTAGACGGCGTCTCCGCTCGGTGAGATGGCGTACCAGAGCCCCATGTCGTCGCCCTCGCCCGTGGCCTCGCCCGGGGACGCGTCGAGGCGCCAAGCGTAGAGCGGCCAGCGGTTGTAGGTAAGTTGCAGCACGCCGTCGGCACGCCGCACCGAGCCGACGAGAGCGACGTCGACACCGGGGCCGAAGCGCACGGACCCCTTGCCAACCGGAGCGAGCATGGGTGGCCACTCTCGCGCACAGAACCCGTTGCAGCGGCTGGCACCCTGATGGTCGGGAACGTAGAGGTAGAGGGTCCGGCCGCTGACGTTGACGAGCACGCGGCCAAGGCCGCCCACGCGTCCAACCGCGATCTCATAGCCGAGCTCCGTCTTGGGCACCGCCCTCGGAGAGGGGGAGGGCGAGAAGACCGAGCAGCCGCCGAGCAGGCAGGCAAGCACGAGAAGGCCAAGCGGCACCGTGCGACGTGGGTGCACGAGACCGACTCTAGTTTTGCGCCCCTCTGGTCCGTCATCCGGTGGAGACGCTCTCCACACCCAGCAGGTCGTCAGCCCTGCCCGAAGTTCCCCGAGAGCCTCGGCTTTGCTTCGCGCTGGCTCGCACGCCGCAGCGTCAAGCGGGCGGCAGGCCGACCCTAGGTGGTTGGTGTGATTCGAGTGGTCATTGTGGCTGTAGTGTACCCAGCGATGGTGGAAGCCGAGGAAATCGAAACCCTCGCCTCCTTCCTCGAGGTGGAGGATACGGG
>DASPSK010000136.1:0-4176 GCA_035623975.1 Acidimicrobiales bacterium
CGACGAGTGCGGCGGTGAGGCGGCTCCGGTGCATCCCGCCATCTTGCCCGCTTTGGGCCGGCGCCGACGTCGAGACGCTGGCGCCTGCCGGCGGGAGGGTCTCTCAGATCGTGAGGGCGAGATTCTCGACGAGCTGGGCCGCAAGGGCCGTGTCACCCTCGAGGACGATCTCGGCGCTCGTCTCGCTGGAGGCCTCCGCCCGCCCGCCGCTGAGGCGGAGGAAGAGCATGACGGGCAGGCGGATGCCCGTGGTGGGGCCGCCCTCGAGGTGCTCGACGAGCTGTGCCCGCCCGTTCACGGCGACGAGATAGGTCGCTTCGATCGAGCCCGTGAGCTGGATGCGCACGCGCGCGCCTGCCGGCATGGCCGCCTTGCGCCCGACGATGTAGCCGATCGCAGCCGCCGTCTCCTCGAGAGCGGAGCGAACGTGCGCGGGGTCGTCGCGGTCTGCCAGCCCGAGGGCCTGGCGGATGTCGTGCTCGTGGAGGAAGCAGTCGTAGTGGCGGATGCGCATGAAGCGGCCGTAGGTCTCGTCTCGCCCGACAGGAGTCCAGGACGGCTTGTCGAAGTCCGCCTGCGTCATCGCCTCGAGAGCACGCAGGCGGCGGCCTGCGACCTCCTCGAAGCCGGCGAGCACCTCCGATCCCGGGAGCGCCCGGTTGGCCTCCACCCAGACCTCGTTGGCTCGACCCAGATCGTTCTTCAGATAGTCGGCCTCCACGACCACGGCGGCCGGCGGAGGCTCGCCGGCCAGCATCCTCTCGGTGCCGGCGAGATGGCTGAGCTGGTCCTTCACCGTCCAACCCGGCAGGCACGTCGGCACGGCCCAGTCGGCGTCGTCAAAGCTCCGGCACATGGCCGTCAGGGCGGCGAACTCCTCCGACAGCAGCGCCACCATCTGGTCGCGGTCGACCCTCGTTGCCATGTCAGGGGGCCTCCTTCTCAACCGTCTCCCAGTCGCGGGCCTCGAGATAGGGCTTGAAGGTGTCGGCGATCGCCTCGATGTCGTGGCGTTGCTTGGGTCGCTTCAGCTCGTAGAGATGAGGGAACTCCAGCCACGCCACGAGGCTCTGCCAGAGACGCACGGCGGCCGCACCCCTGGGTGGGTCGATGAGCACCGGCCCGAAGAGGGCTTGGCCGTCACCGAAGAAGAGCGTCGGCACGCCGAAGGCGCCGAGGGCGGTCACGCGCTCGTGGTCGGCCAGCACCTCGTCGTGCGTGCTCGGATCGTCCATCGCAGCCTGCACGATCGCTCGGTCGAGTCCCAGCTCGGCCAGCAGCGCCTCGGCGACTTCAGGGCGATGGGGCTTGCGGCCCTGCACGTGCAGGGCCGTGCCGGACGCGAGGTACCAGCGGTCAAGGAGCCCCATGTCGATGCGACGGAGGTAGGCGCCGATCCTCATCATCGACCACCCGTAGGACCACGGGCGCTCCCAAGGGTGTTTCTTGCCCTCGACGCGGTTGATCTCCTCGAGACTGAAGAACCTCCAGCGAACCTCGAGACCGAGGGCGTCACGCACCTCCCGCATCCAGATCGAGGTCTGGTAGGCGTACGGGCACATCACGTCGAAGTGAAAGTCGACCGAGCTCGGAGCAGACGTCGGCGGGAGCCTCACCTCCGTCATGATGTCACCCCGCCGCCCCTCGGCGCGCCCGGCGCCCGGGCACTTTCGGCACGGCCGCTGACGTCAGTTTTCGCCCGGTGGCCGTCGAGCCCTTCAATACCAGCCGTAGTTCTCCTCGTGGGCCCAGGCGACCACCGGCGTCCCGTAGCGGGCGGCGATGTACCGCTCCCCCGCCGTGCACTGATACCAGCCCGCCCCCTCCTTCCGGGATCCGCCCCAGTACTGCTGGAATTGCACTCCCTCCGTGGCGATCAAGGGGGAGGACATCTGAAACCAGCCGTACTGGCCGCCGTTCTCGGCGTGGTATCCCCACGTGCTCTCGAAGCAGACGATCTTGGCGATGTCGTCACGGTAGGTGACATCAGTCCAGTATCGCCTCGGGATGCCCCGGTGCGACTCGGTCGCGCCCTTGATCCGCGCCCAGACGACAGCGGGGGTGGCGGAGAGCGCCTCCGCATTGCACCACCCCCAATGGGAGCGGGGCAGCGGGGCCGCCGCTGCGGCGACCTGGCGAGCGATTGCCACTGACAGTGATGAGATGACCACTATGAGTAGTGTTGCGGCCACACGGGCAGGGACAGTTCGATGGGTGAGCAAGGCGTGACCTCCGGTTGCGGTACCCCAGCAGGCGAGTTGTCAGCGGTACGACCGGAAGGTCGCGCTCACCTCAACTTCGCGAGAGGCACTCGTCAAGAGTCCGTAACCGCGGCGCGAATCTGGGCGCCACGAGTCGCCCATAGTTGTCGCGAATCTCGACTGGAGTCAAACTCTCCCGGCAGATGCACACCGGAGCGCGTGCCCGGCGGCGCGCAATTTCGCCCCTCAGAGCTTGTAGCCGATGTCCCTCAGCAGCTGCTTGCGAGCGGCCGCATCGGCAGGTGCCTCCACCCCGGAGGGCGGCATCCCGTCGATGACGCCGAGGATGCCACGACCCAGCTGAGTCTGGGCGACCACGACCTCGAGCGGGTTGGCTGTGGCGCAGTACACCGTGCACACCTCGGGGATCTGCTTGAGGGCGTTGAGGACGTTCACCGGGAAGCCGTCACGCAAGAACACCACGAACGAGTGCCCTGCACCGATCGCCTCGGCGTTTCTCGTAGCCAGCTCGACGAGCTCGGCCGCGTTGCCCGAGCGTCTGATGAGGCGGGGGCCGGACGCTTCGCAGAAGGCGATGCCGAAACGCAGATGCGGACTCGACCCCACGAGGCTCTCGTGGATGTCCTCGACGGTCTTGATGAAATGCGCCTGACCGATGATGACGTTCAGTCCGTCGGGGTTCTCGACGGGGACGACATGGAGGGCGGCCTGCTCGCGGTCGCGCTCCGGGCTGGGCTGGTTCATCACTCTGGCTCCTCCCCGGCGTCTCTCGCCGTGGTGGTCGTGGCGGCGCTGCGATTGGGCAGCACGATAACGACGACGACGGCCGCCACGCCGACGACGACGGCACCCACCGTCACGGCCAGATCCATGCCGCTGACGAACGAGCGGCGGGCGAACTCCGCGAGGGCGGCGCCGAGTGCCCCGCCGACGTGCTCGGCGACGCCGAGGGCTCCTCCGAGCGAGCCGGTGATCAAGCTCAAGATGGGCTTGGGGATCGTGTAATGGGAGAGGACGGGGGACAGGCGATCCTGGTATCGCGTGTTGAGGAGGCTGCCGAGGACAGCCACCCCGAGGGCACCTCCGGTCTGGAGGGCGGCGCTGTTGGTGGCTGAGCCGACGCCGGCCTGCGCCGGGGGCAGCGACCCCATCACCGACTCGGTGCAAGGGGCAAAGGCCAGGCCGACGCCCGTCCCCATCAAGACGAAGGCCGGGAGCGCCTCGAGGTAGGTGCCGTGGACCGTCACTCGCGACATCAAGCCAAGGCCGAGGGCGATGAGAACCATGCCGGTGAACACGACGGGTTTCGTGCCGACGAAACGAACGATGAGGCTCGAGAGCGGAGCGGCCACGAGCACGATGGCGGCGATAGGGGCGATGCGCAGACCGGTTTGCAGCGGGGTGTAGCCGAGGGAGAACTGCAGATACTGGGTGAGCAGGAACAGGCCGCCCATCAAGGCGAAGATCACGAGCCCCATGGCGGCGATCGCCGCCGAGAAACGCCGCGAGCGGAAGAAGGAGAGCTCGAGCATCGGATGGGTTGACCCCTGTTCCCAGCGCACGAAGACGGTGAGCACGACCAGAGCCGCCCCGATGGCCCCGAGCACGAGCGGTGAGGTCCATGTCCGGTTGGAGGCTTCGATGATCCCCCAGAGCAGCAAACCCATGCCCACGATCGAGAGAAGAACCCCCACGGCGTCGGGCCGCTTGCTGGCGGGGTTCTTCGAGTTCGGCACCAGCCACAGAGCCGCCAGCAGCCCCACGAAGGCGATGGGCACGTTGATGAGGAAGACCGATCCCCACCAGTAGTGGGCGAGCAGCCAGCCGCCTGCGACGGGCCCGATGGCCACACCCAGGCCGGTCGTGCCCGACCAGATCCCGATGGCCCGCGCCCTCTCGCGCTCCGCAGTGAACACGTTGGCGAGAATCGACAGGGTGGAGGGCATGATGGCGG
>DASPSK010000142.1:0-6568 GCA_035623975.1 Acidimicrobiales bacterium
TCCAGCAGTCAATCAGCATCTTCGGTTCCGACACCTGGGGGAGCCTCTCTCCGTTCCCCACCCTCCTTCCGTACGGCAAGGAGATGGTCGTCGTCTTCGACGGTACAAGGGGAACGACCGGCCCGTATTCTCAAGGCTGCATCGTCGTCGCCACCTCCGCCAAGCCCACCTGGGTACTCGAGCCCTGGTCGCTCTCGCAGGACTGCGTCGGCAACAACGGCGGGGCGACCGTGACCAGGAACGGCACGCTCTCAGCCGCCTGGATCAGCGGGAACCAGATCGACTACCGGGTGGGAGTTTCCCAGACGATCCCACCCGGTACCCCGGACAGCTACTTCTCGGTACCCGGTCATGGCAGCCCGGACTCGGCCAACGTCGTGACCGATCTCGCCGGCTCCGACGACGTCTATGCCGCCTGGAATCAGAACGACTCGTCGCCCGCAACAGACAACGGCTTCTGGGTGAAGGACCTCATGGGCGGGTCGGCAATGAAGGCGCCCGGTTCGGGCCTGAACTCGGTCAGCAATTTCCCCGAGTTTTCGGAGCTCGTGCCGCTCGCCAACACGAATACCCACGGCGGCGTGTTCATCGTCTACTGCTCCAATGCCTCTACGTGCTCATTGCTGCTCTGGCGGGTCGGAGCAAAGAAACCCCTCGTCGTCCCCGGCTCCTACAATGCCCTGGACGCGGCGATCTCAGCCGGCCCGGACGGACGGATCTGGGTGGCATGGGCGAACAGGTCCTCGAACGATGTCTCAACCGTGCGCACCAACACGGCAGACACCGCCTTCGGGCCCGTGGAGACCTACGCGACGCCGTGCGGTGGGGGGCCGGCCCTCGGGTTGACGGGCGGAGACTACGGCCGCCTCGACATCGTCATGACCTGCGTCAACACTGCCGATAAAGATGGCCTTTACGTGACGCAGTCACTGGCCGGGCTCTCGCTCACCCCGTCGCGACTCGAGATCAGCGCTGGATCCTCGAACACGATCGAATTCGGAGTCTCTGACGCCGGCGACCCTGTGGCGGGAGCCACGGTGAGGGTCGATGGCAAGACCGCAACGACGAATGCGAAGGGTAACGCCTTCTTCAGTTTCCCGAAGGGCTCGAGTACCGGCCACTTCACCGTCACGGCCTCGGCCCTGAACTACTACTCGGCCCACGCCACCCTCGACATAGTGAGCTGACGACGGCGGAGTCGCTTGGCGGACCCGTCTGTCCTCGGCCGCCTGCAAGGTCGCGGCGGGCACTCAGATCCGGCCCGCCGGGGCGCGCTGACGCCTTCCGCGCGCCCGGCGCGACCGCACACGGGCTGCACGGTCGCGGCGGGCACTCAGATCCGGCCCACCGGGGCGCGCCGACACCTTCCGCGCGCCCGGCGCGACCGCACACGGCCTGCAGAGGCCAGCACAGCGTCCAACGGGAGCAGGGAGTCCTCCGCGGAGGAGGTGGTGTCCGCGGAGGAGGTTCCGCGGAGGAGGTGGGATTTGAACCCACGGACCCTTGCAGGTCACACGATTTCCAATCGTGCCGATTCGGCCGCTCTCGCACTCCTCCGAGCCGGCGCGGTGCTCGCCGGCGGCGCCTCAGGGTATCTTGTTGCCTTGGCGCTGCCGCGCGCAGCGGCCGGGTTCTGCGCAATTGGCGACCGTGAACCGAGTCAGGGCCGGAAGGCAGCAGCTCTCAGCGGACCTGCCGGTGTGCCGCAGGCGACCTGGCTGCTGCGCCCGGCAGCGCCGACCGCGTCCGGGCGGCCGGCGCCCTAATCTCGGGCCGTGGCCGAACAGTTCCAGTCGCTCTACCGCCGGTACCGGCCGCAACGATTCTCCGAGGTGCGCGGGCAGGGGCACGTCGTGCTCGGGCTGCGCAACGCCGTGCGAGATGACCGCGTCGCCCATGCCTACCTCTTCTCAGGACCGCGGGGGACGGGTAAGACGTCGACGGCCCGCATCCTCGCCAAGGCGCTGAACTGCGCCAAGCCCGAGGACGGCGAGCCCTGCGGCCAGTGTGACTCCTGCATCGACATCGCCCGGGGAGCCTCCCTCGACGTCCACGAGCTCGACGCCGCCTCCAACAACGGCGTCGACGCCATGCGCGACCTTGTGGCACGGGCGGCGCTCGCCACACCCGGCAAGTGGAAGGTGTACATCGTCGACGAGGTCCACATGCTCTCGACGGCCGCATCGAACGCTCTCCTGAAGACTCTCGAGGAGCCCCCCGGCCATGTCGTCTTCGTGCTCGCCACGACGGATCCGCAGAAGGTCCTCCCGACGATCAGGAGCCGTACGCAGCACTTCGAGTTCCATCTGCTGGAGGCATCCATCCTCGAGACCCTCCTCAGTGACATCGCCGACGACGCCCACCTGGAGCTGCCGCCGGACGGCATCGAGGCCGCCGTCCGCCGTGCGCACGGCTCGGCTCGAGACGCTCTCTCCGCCCTCGACCTTGTGGCAGCGGCCGGGGTCGTCGAGGACGAGAACCGTTTCGTCCGGGAGCTCATTGCTGCCATCGCCGACCGTGACACCCGTTTGGCGCTGCACACGGTCGACGCCGCCATGGTGGCCGGCTTCGACGCCGGCCGCTTGGCAGCCGAGCTGGTCGACGGCCTACGCGATGTATTCCTCTCCGCCATGGCGCCCGACCTGCGCCGACCCAACTCCGTCGTGGCCGCTCCGAGCGACCCGGCCGGCCCGCTCGTGGGGCCGGCCCGATGCGTCAGGGCCCTCGAAGTGATCGGGACAGCCATCGTCGACATGCGGGAGGCGCTGGACGCACGTACCACGTTCGAGGTGGGGCTCGTGCGCTTGACCCACCCCGAGGTGGACGATGGCCCCGCCGCCCTCCTCGAGCGCATCGAGCGCCTCGAGCGGCGGTTGCAGGAGCTCACGAGCGCCTCCGCCGGTCAGCCGGCCCATGCGGCCTCCCGCCCGCCCGAGAGCTCGTCCCCCCGGTCACCTGCAGCTGCGACCCAGGCGGAGCGGCCTGCTCCCGTACCAGAGACCGCGGGCCGCCGCCCCGGCGCGCCGGTGTCGGGCGCTTCGCCCGCCCTCGGTGCTTTCCGCCGCCCAGCTCCTCCGGCGGCTGCAGCCGAAGCGGCCACGGCGGCGCCACCACCCGTCGCGACCCCCGCGCCGAGTCCGCAGGTCCTGGCGGAGCCTCCCTCCTCCAGCCCGACGGTGGCCGACACCGCCCCGCCTGGGGCCTCCGCCTCGTCCGCCGTCTTGCCGACGCGCGACGACCTCGTTCTCGCCTGGGGAGATCACGTGCTCTCCAGCCTCAAGCCACGAGCGCGGGCCGTCTACACCGCCGGCCGGTTTGTGGCGATGGAGGACGGCATCGCCGTCTTCGCGCTTCCCAACGCCATGCACGTCGAGCATGCCGCCCCTCTCGTTGACGAGGTGGCCGAGGCGATCACCCTCCACGTCGGCGTTCCTGTTGGCCTGCGGCTCGTCACCGAGGCAGTTGACAGCCCGGCAGGACCGGATGCGGCTGGGTCGGCTGGGACGGCGGGCGCACGCACCCGCAAGGGCACCGACCCGGTGACCCCGCCGACCGGGCCTGCCGATCGTCGCCCGCAGGCTTCGCGTCGCCCGTCCACCGGGAGCCCTCCACCTGTCGAGGTCGAGGCGGAGGCCGAGCTATCCGACTTCGACGACGTCGGCTGCGGCGAGGTCGCAGGGCGGCACGACTCACTTTCGTGGGCAGAGGGTCGTCTGCTCGAAGCATTTCCCGGAGCAGAGGAGGTTCCCTGATGCCATCAGACGAGGAGGATCTCCCCGACGAGGCGGCTGACGACGAGGAGGCTGACGACGAGGAGGGCGAGGGCGACGAGGACGGCGAGACCCACGAGCTGGCGGGGAGCCTGAGCGACTTGCTGGCGCAGCTCGAGGCGGTGTCGGAGGAGCTCGAGGAGGAGGCCGAGGAGGCGTCCGAGGTCATCGTCGAGGGCTCGTCAGCCGGTGGCTCCGTTCTCATCCAGCTGACCGGGGCTCTGGAAGCCGTCTCGGTCCGCATCGACCCCACCCTCGTCGATCCGGCCGACGTCGCCATGTTGGAGGACGCCGTCCTGGCGGCGCTGCGAGACGGCCTCTCCCAGGTTGTCGAGTTCCGGCGTCAGCTCGAGAGCGACATCGAGGGCACCGAGGTCGACCTGTCGGGCCTCCTCGGGAAGCTCGGCGGCTTGGCCGGCTTCGGCGGGCTCGGCCTGCCCGACCTCGGGGGCCTGGGCAACCCTGAGGCTCTCATCGCCGAGCTGCGCGGGGCCCTCGGTAGCCTGCCCGGCGGTCTCGGGGGCAACCTCGCCGGCGGGCTCGGCGACGTCATGGCGGGGCTCGGCCTCAGAGGGGGAGCCCCGGCCGCCCCTGGCCCCACCGAGGGGTACGCCTCCGCCGAGGGCGCCGCGGGCACGACTGATGCCGCCGCGGGCACCGCCGATGCCGCCGCCGGCGCCGACGCTGACGGCGAGCCCGAGAGCGGCCGTGCCGACGAGGTGCCCCGGAGTCCGGAGTGACCGTCTTCGCCGGCCCCATCCAGGAGTTGGTCGACGAGCTCGGCCGGCTCCCCGGGATCGGTCCCAAGTCCGCCCAGCGCATCGCCTTCCACCTCCTCGAGGTGCCGAAGGAGGAGGCGCTCCGCCTAGCCTCCACGATCGCCGAGGTGAAAGACCGGATCCGGCTCTGCGAGCGCTGCTTCAACGTCGGCGAGGGTGCCCTGTGCGCCATCTGCGCCGACTCGCGGCGGGACTCGTCGATCGTCTGCGTCGTCGAGGATCCCCGCGACATCGTCGCCGTGGAACGGACGCGGGAGTTCCATGGCACCTATCACGTGCTCGGGGGAGCGCTCAACCCCATCGACGGCGTCGGTCCCGATCAGCTGAGAGTGAGGGATCTCCTCGGGCGGCTCACGCCCGAGGGCGTCGTCGAGGTCATCCTGTGCACCAACCCGAACCTCGAGGGCGAGGCGACGGCGATGTACCTCGCCCGCCTGCTCGGCCCGCTCGGCGTGAAGGTGACCCGCATCGCCAGCGGCCTTCCGGTCGGTGGCGACCTCGAGTACGCCGACGAGCTCACCCTCGGCCGCGCTCTCGCCGGCCGCCGAGAGATGGCGAAGTAGAGCGGGCCGGGTTAGGCGAGGGTACGAAGGAGGGCGGCATCCCCCTGGCCACCCCCGCCGCACAAGGCGGCGGCGCCTAGCCCGCCGCCGCGGCGGCGCAGCTCGTGCAGGATAGTCAGGGCCAGACGTGCCCCGGACATGCCGATGGGGTGGCCGAGGGCGATGGCACCGCCGTTCACGTTCACGACATCGTCGGGAATCGAGAGATCGTCCATCGATGCCACGCCGACTGCGGCGAAGGCCTCGTTGATCTCGAAGAGATCGACGTCGCCGAGAGTCAGGCCGGAGTGGGCGACGGCTTTCAGGATCGAGCGCGAGGGTTGGGTCAACAGCGAGGTGTCGGGCCCGGCCACCTGGCCGTAGGCGACGAGCTCGCCGAGTGGCGTGATGCCGAGCTCGTCGGCCTTTGCACGCGTCGTGACGATGAGAGCGGCGGCCCCGTCGGAGATCTGGCTGGCGTTGCCGGCCGTGATGGTGCCCTCCGGGTCGAAGGCGGGCTTGAGCTTGCTCAACGACTCGACCGTCGTCTCGGGACGTACGCCCTCGGCGGTGTCGACCACGACCGGGTCGCCCTTGCGCTGGGGGACATCGACAGAGACGATCTCGTCGGCGAAGCGCCCGTCCTTGATCGCAGCGGCGGCCCGCTCGTGCGAGGTGGCGGCGAAGGCGTCCTGGCGCTCGCGGCTGATGCCGGCCGCCCGGCTGTAGCCCTCCGTGCCTGCCCCCATGGCAACGTGGTCGAAGGCGTCGAACAAGCCGTCGTACATCATCGAGTCGACCACTTTCTGGTCGCCCGCCCGGTAGCCCGCCCGGGCGCCTGGCAGCAGGTAGGGCGCCGCCGTCATGGACTCCATCCCACCGGCGACGACGATCTCCGCATCGCCGGCCTGGATGAGAAGGTCGGCGAGGTAGAGGGCGTTCAGGCCCGAGAGGCACACCTTGTTGATCGTGGTCGCCGGCACCGTCATGGGGATGCCGGCGTGCACCGCCGCCTGCCGAGCCGTGATCTGGCCCTGGCCGGCCTGGAGCACCTGACCCATGAAGACGTAGTCGACGTCGCCCGGCGCCACGCCGGCACGCTCGAGGGCTGCCGCGATGGCCATACCGCCCAGCTCCATAGCCGTGAACGCCGACAGGGCGCCGGCGAGCTTGCCGATGGGCGTGCGGGCCCCTGCGACGACGACAGCTCCGGGCATCTGACCTCCTAGGTGCTGGGCAACGGGCCGCTCAGTGGCCTCGCAACGAGCTGGAGCCTACCGTCGGCTCACCCGGCGGGCACCTTGAGAGCCGCAAATGACCCCGTAGTAGCCTCCGGCCATGGTGCGTCCTGAAAGCTGGACCAGACCAGCGGGTGCAAGTCCCGTCCGGGTAATCACCGGAGAGCCCGGTAGCAGGCCCCGGTTCGTCGCCGAGAGGCGGCGGGCTGAGCGGGGCGTCAAGAGCCTCTTCGGAGGGA
>DASPSK010000143.1:0-5236 GCA_035623975.1 Acidimicrobiales bacterium
CGACGAGGGGGTGCACCCCTACGACGAACTGCTGTGGGAGCGGCGCGACGCACGAATCACCGACTACCGAAACGGGCAGGTGGCCTTCGAGCAGCTCGGGGTGGAGGTGCCGGCCGGCTGGAGTCTGAACGCCACCAACATCCTGGCCCAGAAGTACTTCCGCGGGACCCCGGGGACGCCCGAGCGCGAGACGTCGCTGCGGCAGGTGGTCGACCGGGTGGTCGACACCATCAGCGACTGGGGCATCAAGGACGGCTACTTCGTGGACGCGGCGGAGGCGGAGGCGTTCCGGGACGAGCTCAAGCACGTCATCGTCACCCAGAAGGCGGCCTTCAACTCGCCGGTGTGGTTCAACATCGGCGTCCGGGGCGTACCGCAGCAGGGCTCGGCGTGCCAGCCCTACCACGCGCTCGTGAACACCCCGGACGGTCTTGTTCCCATCGGCCAGCTGGTCGAGCAAGGAGCCGTGGGTCAGAAGGTGCTCGACGCCCATGGCGTCACGAAGATCGTCGCCGTCAAGCACAACGGTCAGAAGCCCGTCATTCGAATTCGTACCAAGGCTGGGCACACGCTCGACGTGACGCGAGATCATCTGGTCTGGCGCGCCAGCGACGAGTCCGACGGCAGGTTCGTGGAGGCAGGCGACCTGCGACCGGGTGACAAGCTCAGCTGGTGTGACCCGGAGGCGTACGGCACGAGCATTTCGGTGTCGGTAACCATCACGACCGTCGAAGCCATCGGCGTGATGGAGGTCTACGACATTCAGACCGAAAGCGGCGAGTACCTGAGTGAGAACCTTCGAGTCCACAACTGCTTCATCCTTTCGGTGGACGACAACATGGACTCGATCCTCAACTGGTACCGGGAGGAGGGGATCATCTTCAAGGGCGGTTCCGGAGCGGGGGTCAACCTGTCGCGCATTCGCGGCTCGATGGAGTTCCTCCAGGGTGGGGGTACCGCCTCCGGCCCGGTTTCGTTCATGCGGGGAGCGGATGCCTCGGCTGGCACCATCAAGAGCGGCGGCAAGACCCGCCGTGCCGCCAAGATGGTGATCCTCGATGTCGATCATCCCGACATCGAGGACTTCATCTGGTGCAAAGCGCTCGAGGAGCGCAAGGCCCGGGTGTTACGGGATGCCGGCTTCGACATGGACCTCGACGGTGCCGACTCCTTCTCGGTGCAGTACCAGAACGCCAACAACTCCGTCCGTGTGACCGACGAGTTCATGCAGGCCGTTGTGGACGATGCCGACTGGTCGTTGGTGGGCCGCACCAGCGGTGCAGCGATCAAGACCGTCAAGGCTCGCGACCTATTCCGTCAGATCGCCCACGCAACCTGGGAGTGCGCCGACCCCGGGATGCAGTTCGACAGCACCATCAACCGTTGGCACACCGCCCCCAATGCCGGGCGAATCAACGGAAGTAACCCTTGCTCTGAATATCTACATCTCGACAACAGCGCTTGCAATCTTGCAAGTATCAATCTGCTCGAGTTCCTCGAGGAGGATGGGAGCTTCGACATCGACGGCTTCAAAGCCACCGTCGAACTTGTGTTCACGGCGCAGGAGATCATCGTCGGCAACGCCGACTACCCGACCGACAAGATCGCCGAGAACACTCGTCGCTACCGCCAGCTCGGTATCGGCTACGCCAACCTGGGGGCGCTGCTCATGGCGCAGGGTCTCCCGTATGACTCGGACGAGGGACGGGCGTGGGCAGCGGCCATCACCGCCCTCATGACCGGTCACTCCTATGCGGTGTCTGCCCGCACCGCAGCCCGCATGGGGCCATTCGCCGGCTTCCACGCCGACCGTGAGGCGATGATCAACGTGCTGCACATGCACCGGGCGGAGGTCGCCAGGATCGACGAGGAGCTCGTCCCAACCGACCTGCTCTCCGCAGCACAGGAAGCGTGGGAGGACGCGGTGGTGCTCGGCGAGGAGTTCGGCGTCCGCAACGCACAGGCCAGCGTTCTCGCTCCTACTGGAACTATTTCTTTCATGATGGACTGTGACACCACCGGCATCGAGCCCGACCTCGGTTTGGTGAAGACCAAGAAGCTGGTGGGCGGCGGCACGATGTCCATCGTCAACCAGACCGTGCCGCGGGCGCTGGCCCGTCTCGGTTACTCGCCCGAGCAGGTCGAGGACATCGTCGCCTACATCGACCAGCACAGCTCCATCGTCGGGGCTCCGCATCTGGCAGGCGAGCACCTCCCGGTATTCGCCTGCTCCATGGGCGACAACACCATCCACTACAGCGGCCACGTCCGGATGATGGGGGCAGTGCAGCCGTTCATCTCGGGCGCCATCTCGAAGTCGGTCAACATGCCCGAAGAGGTGACGGTCGAGGAGGTCGAACAGCTGCACCTCGATGCCTGGAAGCTCGGCATCAAGGCCATCGCCATCTATCGCGATAACTGCAAGGTTGCGCAGCCCCTTTCGACCACCAAGCAGGGCCAGAGCGTCGGCGAGGGGGGCGACTTCGCCCCGGCGGGGTCCGAGGCGGAGGCCAAGGACCGGGCCATCGCCGCCCGGATCGCCGAGCTGGAGGCGGCACTGGCCAAGGAGCGCCAGCGCCCCTCCGACACGGTCGTGGTGGGGGCGATCCGCGAGCGACTGCCGCGCCGGCGCCGGTCCAAGACCTTCGCCTTCCGCGTGGCCGACTGCGAGGGATACGTGACGGTGGGCGAGTACGAGGATGGGCGGCCGGGCGAAGTGTTCATCAAGGTGTCGAAGCAGGGCTCGACCCTGGCCGGCATCATGGACGCCTTCTCCATCTCGGTCAGCTTGGGTCTGCAGCACGGCGTGCCACTGGCCACCTACGTCCGCAAGTACTCGAACATGCGCTTCGAGCCGGCCGGGATCACCGACGACCCCGACCTCCGGATCGCCACCAGCCTGGTGGACTACATCTTCCGGCGTCTGGCGCTCGACTACCTGAGCAGCGAAGAGCGCGAGGAACTCGGCGTGCTCTCCACCTCCGAGCGTATGCAGCCCACCCTGCCTGGGGTGGAGGAGGCGGCCACGCCCGAGCTCGACCTGGTGGAGGACGCCGGAATCAGCCCTGTGCCTCCCAGCCACCTCGAGCGGGCGGCGCCAGTGTCGTCGGCTCCGGCGACCCCGGCGCCCCGGACCGAACAGCGCGACGCGCCGCTCTGCTACCAGTGCGGCATGGTCATGCAGCGGGCCGGCTCCTGTTACGTCTGCGCCAGCTGCGGCACCACCAGCGGCTGCTCCTGACCGGAAGGCGCCGAGCGTCGGCTCGCCCGAGGTTTCGGGCGCCGTCGAAGTGCTGACGGATTAGCGTCTGGTCGATGCCATGCCCCGCCTGCGGGGCCGTGTGCTCGGAGGGTAAAGCAGTTGCAACAGCGGGCAGCAGCGCATTGGCGAACGGCGCGCCGGGGATCCGGTGACCCGCTGGTCGAGGAGATGGTGGCGCGCTATCTGGCGGAGCTGCGCGACGTCATGCCCGACTTCGACGCCAGTCGAGCCTCGCCGCCTTCGGCCGAGGACTTCTCGTGGCCGAACGGCTCGTTCGTGGTGGTCTTCGACGGCGAAGAACCCGTGGCGTGCGGTGGTGTGCGCCGGCTGTCCGATCGCACGGGCGAGCTGCGTCGCATGTGGGTGAAGCCGGGCTGGCGCGGCCGGGGTCTGGGGCGGTACCTGCTCGAGGCCCTGGAGCAGCTGGGGCGCGAACTGGAGCTGTCGGAGCTGTGCCTCGACACCAATCGGGCACTCGAAGCGGCCTTGGCCCTGTACCGGTCCCTGGGTTACCGCGAGGTCCCGCCCTACAACGACAACCGATTCGCCGATTGCTGGATGGCGAAGACCCTCGATCGGCTCTGACCGCCCGCCGGGACCGCCTCGAGCGTCACGGCGAGCGGATCGTGAGCGGAGACTCGGCGAAGTAGGAGATGGCCGCCTGGGCCACCAGCTGGGAGGCAGTCTCGAGGGACATGGCCGTGGTGTCGAGCACCAGGTGGTAGAGCCGCAGGTCGTTCCAGTCCTTGCCGTGCAGCCGGCGCATGTACTGGCTGCGCACCCTGTCGGTGTCGCCTTGACGGCGCTGGCCTTCGTCCCGGTCGATGCCTTGGATCTCCATGGCGCGTTGGATTCGGCGTTCGGGCGGCCCGTCGAGCCGTACGTGGAATGCCTCGGGCAGGATGACGGTGGCACCCCATCCCAGGATCACCCCGGAGCCGTGTCGTTCGACGAAGGCACGTACTCGGCTCTCGGTCTCTCGGCGGAGGTCCTCTTCCTGGACGAAACCGTCCTCCGGCGTCGGCACACCGGGCCCGAAGGCGTTGGGCAAGCGGGCGAAAGTGGCCACGATGCGCTCGATGAGGTTCGGCGTGCGTTCTTCGACCGCCGCCTCTTCGGTACTGAGCGGGCCACCTGTCGACACTCGAGCCGGCACCGCTCGGTCGAGAAAGGGCACACCCAGATGCCGTGCGACGGCCGGCCCGATCACGCTGCCCCCGGCGCCATAACTGCCCGACATGGTGACCACCCGGTTCACCCGTCTCACCCTATCTACGGCGCAGCACGCAACCCAGGACGCCGCACGCCTCCCAGGACGCCGGCGAGCAGTCTCGCCGCACGCCTCGCTTAAGTGCAGGGGCTCAGTGCAGGGGAGTGGTGACGTCGTCTTCCCGGCGAGTGAGCGCCAAGAGGTCCAGCATCAGGTGCGACAGCGTAGAGAGGTCGGCCGGCGGCACCCGCACCGCTCGCCGGTGTGCACCATCGGCGTTGAACACGTCGACCGTCTCTCCGCCGTCCCACAGGGCGAAGGCCCACGGCTTGGCTCGCGCCAGCCACGACGCCTGCAGGCCGTCCACGTCGACCCGTACCACTGCATCCTGCGACTCGGGGCCGTCGTCCGACAGCGCCGGCGGCTCGGTGGACTCGAGGGCCAGCGAGGCATTGGCGATCACCGCCTGGCGGTCCCAGCTTTCGTGCGTGTCGAGCGGAACGAGGGAGACGCTCTCGTGCCACCTCCCGGACGGGTCGTCGAGGTCGATGTGGCTGCGCCCCTTCCACACGGCCAACGACCGGCGGGAAGGATCGACCACCACCACCAAGGCGCCGTCGATGATCTCGGGCCGGATGACGATGGTCCCCATTGCGCGTCCTTCCTCGGTGCCGCTTCGTCTCGGGACAGCCGCCGCTCAAGGGATCGGCAGTCTCCGGCTGCTGCTTGAGCCGTGCTCACGATCGGTCATCGGGACCGTGGGG
>DASPSK010000144.1:0-19612 GCA_035623975.1 Acidimicrobiales bacterium
GGTGGCGGCCGCCAACGTCTCCCTCGTCAAGACCGTCTCCAACGCGACCCCGGCCGACGGCACCGACGTCACCTACACCTTGAAGCTCACCAACGCCGGCCCGGACGCCGCTAGCGGCGTGAGCGTGGCTGACCCCCTGCCGTTCGGGACGACCTTCGTTTCCTCCAGCACAGCGACGGGCAGCCTTCGCAACCCAGCCGTCGGCACCGACGGCAAGGTCACCTGGACGGTCGGAACCCTGGCCGACGGCGCCACCGCCACGGCCACGATCGTCGTGCACGTCTCCGACAGCGCCAGCGGCGCGATCACCAACACCGCCACCGAGACCCAGACGACGGCAGACCCGACCGGCACCCAGAGTTCGTCAGTGTCCATCAGCCCACCGCCGGCCGCCAACGTCACGATCCGAAAGACGGTCTCGGACGCGATGCCGGTCGACGGCACCAAGGACACGTATACCGTGACGGCCCACAACGCCGGCCCTGATGCCGCCGCCGGCGTCGTCGTCGTGGATGCCCTTCCCTCCGGCCTCTCCTACGTCTCTGCCAGTTCAGTGACGGGGTCGGTCAGCGAGGCCACCGTGAGCGGCGTCGATACGATCACCTGGAGAATCAGCAGTCTCCGCGACGGCGCGACGGTGATGCTGACGGTCGTCGCGAGGGTGCATGCCCATTCTGGCAGGATCGTCAACACGGCCGTCGAGACTCAGACGACGGCCAACCCGAGTGGCCTCCGGCAATCCTCGTCGGCAGCGAGTCTGCCGCAGCCGGCCGCCAACGTCTCGATCACAAAGACCGTGGAGGATGCCAAGCCCTTCGACGGCTCGACCGATACTTACGTGGTGACGGCGACGAACGCCGGCCCTGATGCCGCCAAGAAGGTCATCGTGACCGACGCTCTTCCCACCGGCATCACCTACCTCTCGGCGACGGCAAGCAGCGGTGCGGTGTCCGAGTTGACGGTGGACGGCCGCCCGACGGTGAGCTGGCGACTCGCCTCGCTCGCCGATGGTGCCACGGCGACGCTACGGATTGTCACCACGATCGGTGCCTCCTCCGGCACGGTCACGAACACGGCAACCGAGACGCAGGCCACTGCCAACCCACTCGGCCATAAGGTCTCGTCGGTCGCGATCACGCCCAGGGTGAAGGGCACGACCGTGCCGCCGGCGCACACGGGCGAGCCGTGGTCCGCATGGCTGTACTGGTTCATCGTGGCCATGATGGCGAGCGTCGGTGCCATCTTTGTCGAGACCGCCAGGCGTTGGCGCAAGGCGCTCCGCTTCGCCGGGACGGCACGCTCAGACTGAGCTCCGTTCAACCGCGCCGCCCGGGTCGTGGCACCGAGGCGCCCGAGGGCCGAAGGGCGGGAGGGCCGTGGGGCGGCCGGTACGAGCCAAGGGAGATCGTGGGGCAGCCGGGAGCAGCCAGCAGGCGGAGAGAGCGGCGCAGTGCCGAGGCGGTCACCGCAGCTTCCTGCTCTCCCGATCCGATGTTCGACCCGCGCCTCGGAAGTGTCACCCAGTGACACTTCCGGGGCGCGTCTGTTGCAGACGACCTCGCCGCGGACTCAACTCGGCGTCGGGCCTAGTCCTAGTCGCCTCGGGGCAACCCGGCCTCTCGCCCTCGAAGACGCCCGGCGTCGGGCTCGGAGCGGCCCTCCTGTCAGCGACGGGGCAAGGCGCGTGCGGGTATGGGGGTCCGAATCGAGGTGGAAGGGAACACGTCCATAAAGCAGCACCGCTAGGGCGGCCGTCCTCAGGCTTCGAACAGATACGCCTGCCCGGCAATGCTGAATGGGGCGTTCTCGGCGTATTCGCCCACGAGGGCGATCGCACCCGAGATGGCCACGCGGTAGCCGAACCAGTCGCCGGCGGCGATGTCCGTGCCCTTCAGCTCGGCCGCCTGCTTCCAGCCGGTTGGCGTTCTCGAGAACACGTATGCCCGCCCGGCGACCTTGGCTACTCCAGGCGCCCCCACGACGGCCGTGTTGCCCGAGACCGCCACCCCATAGCCGAAATCATCGTCGGTGGCGTTGGCGTCGGAACCCTTCAGCTCCGCTACCTGCGTCCAACGGGTGCCTGTATTCGTGAAGACATAGGCGCGCCCGGCATAATCGGCTTGACCCTCGGCGCCCACGACTATGGTCGTTGCAGAGATGGCCACGGAGATGCCGAAGTAATCGTTGGCGGCGGTGACCGTCCCTCCCAGTTCTGCCGTCTGGACCCAGCGGGTCGAGATCTTCGCGAACACGTAGGCGCGGCCGGCAAAGCTGCCATAGCCGAAGGCGCCTACGACGACGGTGCTGCCCGAGATGGCCACGGACGAACCGAACTCGTCCCCGGAGGCGATGTCGGCTCCTTTAAGCTCGGCGACCTGAGTCCAGCGGGTCATTGTCTTGGTGAACACATATGCTCGACCGGCCGTGTTGTCGTGGCCGTCGGCGCCCACGACAACGAACGAGCCAGAGACGGCAACGGAGATGCCGAAGTTGTCGTAATCAGCCGTGTCGGATCCCTTCAGCTCCGCCGCCTGCTTCCAGCTGGTTGCGGTCTTCGTGAAGACGTAGGCGCGACCGGACGCGCTGGCGCGGTTGTGCGCACCGACGACGACAGTGTTCCCCGAGGTGGCCACGGACGAACCGAACTCGTCGTCAGCGGCGGTGTCGGAGCCCTTCAGCTCGGCGACCTGCTTCCACGAATTGCCCGACTTGGAGAACACGTATGCCCGGCCCGCATCTCGATCGCGCCCCGGCGCCCCCACGATCGCCGTCGTACCTGAGATGGCGACTGCATACCCGAACTCGTCCCCGAGGACGCTGTCGGATCCCTTCAGCTCGGCCAGTTGCATTCCCACAGAGGCGGCGGTGGGGGGCCGAGAGGCGGCGGCGGCCAAGTTCGCATCCATCAGAAGGGGCAGGCAGATCGCCGCTGCCATCACGAAACTGCGGAGTAGCGACCTAGGCATGGGAGGCCTCCGATCAAACGGCAAAACCTCTCGGTGACGCACGTTGCCGCCCAGCATCGCGCCGTCGTCATGGGCGCGCAATGCCCGGTAATGAGTCAATCGACCCACTCGTCACCCGTGGCGCCAGCGGTCCGACTGAAACCGCCTCGGGAAAGGGCCCCTTGGCCGGAGTGTACGCTGATGACGCGGAGACGAAGTAAAGGCGGGTGGTTGCCATGACCAAGCAGACGTGGAGACGGTTCGCGAGATCTCGGCCGGGCCGTGGCCGATTGCTGGTGTTCGCTCTCCCGCCGCTCGCCGTGACGCTGCTGGTGGCTCCCGGGCCGGCCGCTGCCCTCACGCCGGCCGCCAGCACCCCAGGCACCTACTACGCCATCGCCCAGTCGATCTGTGCGCCGCCCAAGCCGAGGCACTCGTCTTGCTTTGCCATGCGCATCGTGTTCGTGAAGAAGGGCACGGCGGGTGCGAGCCGGTTCGAGCTCGCCGCCGGTGCCCGGCCAAGCAAGGCGAGGAGTGGCCCGGCCCAGACAATCGGACCCGCCGGTGGGCTCACCCCGGCTGACCTCGCGACGGCCTACGGCTTCGACTCGACGAAGGCGGTCACCGGCCAGACCGTCGCCGTCATCGATGCCTACAACGACCCGACCATCAACACAGATCTGCAGACGTTCGACTCGCAGTACGGTCTCCTGCCCTGCAGCGAGACGAACGGCTGCCTCAGCGTGGTCAACCAGAGTGGCGGCTTGCCTCTGCCGCCGGACGACACGAGTGGCTGGTCGGAGGAGGAGTCGCTCGACGTCGAAACGGTGCACTCGGTGTGTCAGAAGTGCAAGATCCTCCTGGTGGAGGCGAATACCGATGCCAACTCCGATCTGGAGGCCGCCGTGGACGAAGCGGTCGCGCTGAAAGCGACGGAGGTCAGCAACTCATACGGCAGTCCGGAAGCAGGCTCGACTTCGACCGACGAAGCGGCCTATGACCATCCGGGCACGGTCATCACCGCCGCCTCTGGTGACGACGGCTACGACGAGTTCGATCTGCTCGGCAGCCAGGGCGCCGTCAACCAGCCCGACGAGCCCGCTTCCTTCAACACCGTCGTGGCCGTCGGTGGCACGTCCCTCTACCTCGGCCAGGACGGTACCCGCCAATCCGAAACGGTCTTCAACGACAACGGCGTGCAGGACGTCTGGGAGAGCACGTTGCTCGACATCCCGCTCGGCGCCTCGGGCGGCGGCTGCAGCACGCTCGTCCCGGCCAAGAGTTGGCAGACGCGCCTGAGTGTCTGGGCCTCCACGGGTTGTGGCTCCTACCGCCTCGTGGCGGACATCGCCGCGGACGCGGATCCCTTCACCGGTTTCGACATCTACGACAGCTACGACTGCGGGTCTGCCTGCGAGCCGGTGCCCGATTGGGCAACCGTCGGCGGCACCTCCCTGGCGTCGCCCATCATCGCCGCCCTGTTCGCCCTTGCCGGCGGGTCGCACGGCGTCGCCTATCCCGCCCTGACGCTCTACGGGCACCTCGGGAGCTCCTCGCTCTACGACGTCACGAGCGGCGGCAACGGCTACTGCGACGGCGAGGGCGCGGCCGAGTGCGGCGACCCCAACACCCTCGGCGACGGTGTCCTCGACTGCGACTACCCGGCGAGCGGCACCAACCCGAGCGCCGGCGACCGAGCCTGCGATGCCCTCCCCGGCTACGACGGCCCGAGTGGAGTGGGTACGCCGAACGGGCTCGGCGCCTTCGCCAGGACGGGGCCGACCGCCACGGTGAGCGGCCCCAAGTCTCTCGTCCACGGCAAGACGGGCAAGTGGGCAGCCGTCGCCAAGGATCCCTTCCCCGGCGGTGTCGTCACGAGCTACACGTGGAACTGGGGCGATGGCAGCGCCCCCACCGTCACCACTGCCGCCACGGCGTCGCACGACTTCGTGAAGGGTGGCGTCACCCGCACCATCACCCTCACCCTCAAGGACAACTACGGGCAGGATGGCACCGCCACCTACTCCGTGAAGGTGACCTAGACGCCCCAGCCGAGGCCGAGCGCCGCTCCTAGCCGATGTTGCGTCTCTTGCCCTCCCAGTAGGGAGCTCGCAGCTCCCGCTTCAGCAGCTTGCCGGACGGGTTGCGAGGCAAGGTGTCGGCGAAGTCGACGGACTTCGGGCACTTGTACCCCGCGAGGCGTCCGTGGCAGAACTGGATGAGCTCCTCGGCCGTCACCTCGGCGCCGTCTTTTCGCACGACGATGGCCTTGACTGCCTCGCCCCAGGTGTCGTCCGGCACGCCGATGACGGCGGCGTCGGCGATGCCCGCATGGGCGAGGAGGGCATTCTCCACCTCGGCCGGGTAGACGTTCTCGCCACCGGAGACGATCATGTCCTTGATCCGGTCGTGAAGGAAGAGGTAACCCTCCTCGTCGAGGTAGCCGGCATCGCCCGTGCGCAGCCACCCCTCCGCATCGATCGTCCTCGCCGTCTCTTCCGGCTTGGCGAAGTAACCGAGCATGTTGAGGGCGGATCGAGTCACCACTTCGCCGACCTCGCCCGGCGGCGCGACCTCGCCCGTGTCGATCGAAATGATGCGCAGCTCGACGAAGTCGTGCGGCTTGCCGGCGGAGCGCAGCAGGTGGCGTCTCGGGCCGGTGGGGTCGTGATCCTCTGGGCGGAGCGCCGTGATGGCCCCCGTCGTCTCCGTGAGGCCGTAGACCTGCGTGAGATCGCAGCCAAAGGCCGCCAGGCACCTCGCCAGCAGCTCCTCGCCGATGGGCGAGGCCCCGTAGAAGATGTTCCGCAAGCTGGAGAGGTCCGTCGTCTCGAGGGTGGGTGCCTGCAGGAGGAACATGAGCACGGCCGGCACGAGGAAGCTCTCGGTGACGCCCTCGCTGTCGATGAGCCGGAGGATCTCGGTGGGCTCCACATCGCGGAGCACGATCGAGCGACCTCCTCGGGACATGCCGCACAGCGCCCAGCCCGAACCCCCGATGTGGAAGAGCGGCATGGCTACGAGGCTCACGGTCGACGCGTCGACGCGGAAGGTGTCGCCTGCGGCGGAGACCGCCGTGGCGAGGTTGCGGTTCGAGAGCATGACGCCTTTCGGCCGCCCCGTCGTTCCCGAGGTGTACAGCTGCATGCAGACGTCGTCCTCACCGCCACGCCAGCCCGGGTCGTCGTGAGGGCGGTCCTGCAGCCACGCCTCGTAGGCGACGCCTCGGTCGAGGCTGGCGGCATCGCCCTCGTCGCCGATGACGACGATCCGCTGCAGTTTTGCGAGCCCGCCCTCGACGGCGGCGAGGGCGGGCACGTACTCGCGGTCGATGATGAGGATGGTCGCCTCGGAGTCCTCGATGACGCCCGCGATCTCGCCGGCGGCGAGGCGCCAGTTGACGGCGACGTTGACGGCACCGATGAGCGCCCCCCCGAAGAGGAGGTCAAAGTAGGCGAGGCTGTTGCGGTCGAGGAAGGCGACCCGCCCGCCCGCCCCCACGCCTTCGTCGAGGAGAGCCTGGGCGGCGGCGCAGCTGCGCTCGAACTGTTGAGACCAGGATCGGCGTTCGCTCCCGCACACGAGCATCTCCCCCTGCGGGCGCTCGGCGGCGTGGGCCCGGATCATGCCGGCGATGGTGAAGCGCTCCTGCATGCGTGGCGACCTCCCCCTCTTGCAGCCTGGCTGTCGCACAACAGCCGATACCCCGATGCGATTGTTGCACGCAAGGCCGACGGCGCCGCCTGGGAAGACAGCCGTACCGGCCGCCCGTAGCCTGGCTGCCATGTCGGAGACACGCAAGCGGATGTTCCGTTCCTGGCCGGAGGGGTACCAAGCACTGAACCGGCTGAGCGAGGTCGTGCAGGGCTGCGGCCTCGAGCGGCCGCTTCTCGAGCTCGTCAAGGTGCGGGCCTCCCAGATCAACGGCTGCGCCTACTGCATCGACCGGCATACGAAGGACGCGCGGGCAGCGGGCGAGACCGAGCAACGTCTCTACGCCCTGAGCGCCTGGCGCGAGACACCGTTCTTCAACGCGCGTGAGCGTTCCGGTCTGGCGCTCACGGAGGCGGTCACGCTCGTGGCCGAGACGCACGTGCCCGAGAGCACCCTCCAGGAGGCTGCGCTCGTCTTCAGCCCGGAGGAGCTCAGCCGGCTTGTTTATGCCGTCATCGAGATCAACGCCTGGAACCGGTTGGCGATCACCGTCGGTGCCCCTGAGGCCGGTAGCTACAAGCGTCCCGAAGCGTCCCCACGCTCGCCGTCGTGAGGAGCGTCCCCGTGCTCGGCCGGGGCGCGCCGGGGGCCGAGGGCCTGTCGACGGGGTCGGGCACCTCCGCGGCCCTCGCTCCCACCAACGCCCCTCAATCCGGGGGCGCCTCGTTCGCCGACTCGAAGACCACCTCCCAAGGCGTCTCCTCGCGCAGCGACGAGCGCCTTTCGGCCGCGTCGGCTCGGCGGAGGTCACCGGTCACCGCGACCTCCGGCAGCTCCTCCGGCACGATTGCCTGCGAGCCGGCAGAGGCCGGGGGAGGGTCCTGGCTGTCGACCTCACCATCCCTCACGAGGGGCGTGGGGACGCCCGCTGAGAACCACCTCGCCTCGTGGCCTCCGAAGGGATCCCGGTACCATCCTTCGGCGGGAAGTGAGTGCTCGGTCACGCCCCGACCATAGTGGAGAGCGCCACCTCCCGCCGAGAAAGGACGTCTCGCGACCGTTCCTGCCATGGTCGAGGTCACCTTTGGTGAGGCGGCGGCGCTCCTGGCGTCGGGCACCCTCTTGCTGGACTCGAGGCGCCAAGCAGGCGCTCAGGCCACGAAGGTCGGCCCGATGGGCGCCGCCGTCAAGGTCTCGCCGAGCTTGATCGCCACGAGGAGGACGTCGTGCTTGTCGAGCGGGCCCTGGGCGGCGATCTGCCTGATGAGGGCCTCCGGTCGGGTGACACAGACGTCGCCGAAGAGCGAAGGCCTGGCGAAGAGCTTCCAAGTGGCGTCGGTGAAGCACAGTGCCGCCCGCACGGGCAGCTCGCTGCTGCCGAGCGCCGATCTGACGGCCTTCACCTGATAGGCGAGCTGCTCGATGAGCCGCGTACGGTCCCGGCCCCCGACGTAGAGGCGGTAGTCGCGCAAGGAAGAGTCACCCACGTCGCGACCCCTCACCTTGCCGCGGTCGCTCTCGGCGTCGATCACCCAGATGCCCGAGGCGGCGATCGCGAGGTGGTCGACATGACCGCGGGCGCCCGGCACCTTGCGATCGTGGAGGAGCACGGCGCGCTCGCCGAGAACTCTCCGCAGATCGAGGGCCAGCCGTCGTTCCCCTTCCGAGCCGTTCGCCCAGTTGGAGGTCGCCTGCGGGTCGTCGCCGATGAACCTGACGACGGGTGCCAGGCGCTCGGGCGTGGCCATGGCCCCGTGCGCTCCGCCGAAGGGTGCCCGCCGCTCGTACTCTCGACGGGGAGCAGTCCCCTTCGTACCGGCGCCGAGAGGTTGCAGCCTGCCCCGCAGAGTGTCCGCCACGTCTGCCTCCTTGGGTCTGGATCAAGTATCGACGTCTCGGCGACAACACTTGAGGAATTCGGCCTGCTGGCGGGTCCTGATGGCGAGGCAGCCGCAGAGCCGGTCAGAGCTCGGCGAGGACGTCGTCGGCGACCGCCTCACCGGAGCGCACGGCGCCCTCCATGTAGCCGTTCCAGACCGCAGAGTGCTCCGCGCCGGCGAAGTGCACACGTCCCACGTGCTCTCGCAGGGCGCGTCCGTAGGCCGTCCAGACGCCGGGAGTGAAGTGGGCTCCGTAACAGCCGCGGCTGAACTCCTCCGCCATCCAGTCGCGCTCGATGTACTCGCTCAGTTGGCGCGCCCTCGGCCCGAAGTAGCCCTCGAAACACCCGACGGCAGCCTCTCGACGCTCGGAAGGGGTCCGGCGGCCCCATTCCCGCCCGTCGTTGGCCTCCATGAAGCCGAGGAGGATGCCCGGGCGACCCGCGGGCGGCGAGTTGTCGAAGGTGATCTTGACGGGGCCGGCATCCGAGGCGGCCTGACCCGTGAGGCCCTCGTGCCGCCAGAACGGCTCGTCGTAGACGGCGTACAGCTTGATGACCGAGCCGGCGGGCAGTCGCTGGGTGAGCTGGTCCCTCCAGGCCGGCAACGGCGGGGAGTACTCGAGGCGCCCGCCCAGTGTCGGTGGGAGCGTCACGATCACCCGGTCGCCGCCCTCGAGCACGCCGTCCCGGGTCATCACGCGGACGCCCTTGCCATCCTGCTCGATCCGTCGCACGGGCGAGTCGAGGCGGATCACCCCCCCGAGGGTCGCCGCCATGGCTTCGCTGACACGGATGGAGCCTCCGACGAAGCGGTCCTGCTGTGCCCCCCGATCGACCGAGATGAGGCCCTCGAGGTCGGTGCCCGAGTGGGCGTAGAAAAGGGCGTGCAGGGCGGAGAAGTCGGTGCTCTCGGCGGAGAAGACCGCCTCGGCAACGATGCGGAAGTAGGCGCGGCCGACGGCGGTGCGCAGATTGCGGCGGATCCAGCTTTCGAACGTCTCACCGTCGAGCTCGGCGGCCCGCGGCGCCTTCCAGGGCTCGTCGAGCGGCACCCGGCTGGCGAGGCGGGTGAAGCGGGTGAGTCCCTGGAAGAGATCGGCGAGGACGAAGGGGCTGAGTTTGGGGACGGCGCCGCGGCGCGAGCCCATGCGGCTCTTGCGGCCGTTGAGGACGACGACGTGCTCGCCCTCGTTGTAGGTCGGGAACGTCTCGAGCCCGAGTTCCCTGACGAGGGCGTACATGCGGTTCTGCGTCGGGCCGATCCACTGCCCGCCCAGCTCCACGGGCGTACCGTCGGCCGTGTGCCCGCCCTCGGTGCGCCCACCCACGCGCGA
Organism: Acidimicrobiales bacterium; assembly: GCA_035623975.1. Classification (GTDB taxonomy): domain Bacteria; phylum Actinomycetota; class Acidimicrobiia; order Acidimicrobiales; family Bog-793; genus JAKACA01. The sequence goes on from DASPSK010000144.1 coordinate 9,816, forward strand.
GCGCGCCTCGAGGACGATGACCTCCGTGCCGGCGGCTGTCAGGCGGCGGGCGGCGGCGAGCCCGGCGAGCCCGGCTCCCACGATGACGACTCGCGAGGCGCTCATGCCACCACACTCCTTCCCGCTGTGGCGTCGAGGGCGCGCCACGACCGCTGCACCCAGGAGGGGCGGCTGTCGGGCCTGGCTCCCTCGAGATCGTTCAACCAGTCTGCTTCCAGCCGCTCGGCGGTGGCAAAGGCATCGGCTGAGCTCGGCGGCTCGCGAATCCAGGCCGCCTCCGTGCGGTCGCGGGCGGACCGGTAGCGGGGGAGGAGGCCGGCAAGGTCGGTGAGCGTGGCCCGGTGCAAGCGCTCATGACGCCACCAGAGGGTGGCAGGATCGAAACGGTTCGTCGGTTCCGGCCCGAGCTCGACCGGCACGTCCACCCGGACCGGCTTGAAGATCGAGGTGCACGGTGCCGCCGTCGCCGTCGCCCAGTGCAGCCGAGGGCCTCGCAGATCGGAGACGAACGAGGCGGTGGTCTGGCTGGAGGCGAGCAGCCCGCCGGCATGCACGCAGGGCGCCCGCAGGGTGCCGTTGGCGAGAGACCAGTGGGGAGCGCCGCCGCTGCCGTGGTCCCGGAGGGCGGCCATGAGATCGGCAGGACCGTCTGCCCGGGTGGCGGCCGCCTCGGTGCGGGCGCGCCGGAGGCGGCAGGCGGTCACACGTTCGCGCAGCCGGTCGGTGTAGAGCTCGGCGAAACCGGCGATCGTGAGACCGTTCGAGATGCTGCGTCCCCCGCTTCTCACCTCCTCGCTGGCCCAGCGGCGCCCGGCCGTCTCGAGGACGATGGCGCCGTTCGGGTCGGCGATGAGGAAGCTGTTGTGGTACGTGAAACCCGGTCGTTCGTAGCTGCACGGCCCGCCCTGCCCATGCCGTTCGAGCAGCTCGACGATCACCGAGGCGGCTCCGGCGGCGTCGCTCGACCGTTCGAGGGCGAGCCGGAGGAGGTCCATGCCGAGCAGGCCCGGCCCCTCGTCCGGCTGGTTCGTGAAGACGGCCTCGTTGCCGATGACGACGCCGTGCTCGTTCGCACCCATCTCGGCGCCCCACATCCACCACGGGCGCGAGATGAGCACCGCGTTCGTGGCCGTCATCTGGGCGATGTCGATCCAGGTGCAGTGGAGCCGGCTCCCCGGTGCGTGCCGGGCCGCCGCCACCCACTCGAGCAACTGCGCCTCGTTGGCGTCGCGGTCGCTGTTCTTCGCGAAGAGCAGGCCGTCGCCTGTGACGGTCACCATCGTGTCGCAGGGCATGGCGCCGACCCTAGGCGAGTCGTGGCAGCCTGGCGATGTGGCACCGCCTCGGCCGACCCGGCGTGAGCTCGAGGCGGCCGCCGGGCGGCGTGTGCCCGACGTCATCGCCCCCGGTCTCGACGTGCTCTTCTGCGGCATCAACCCGGGGCTGTGGTCGGCCGCCGTCGGTCATCACTTCGCCCGGCCCGGGAACCGGTTCTGGAAGGTGCTGCAGGCGGCGGGTTTCTCTCCGGAGGTGATCGCCCCCGAGGACGAGCGCCGCCTCCTCGAGCTCGGCCTCGGAGTGACGAACCTCGTGCCGCGGGCGAGCGCCAAGGCCGCCGAGCTCAGCGGCGAGGAGCTACGCCAAGGTGGTCGGCGGCTCGCCCGCACGGTGAGCCGCTGGCGACCGCGTTTCGTCGCTTTTGTCGGCATGGGGGCGTTCCGCACGGCCTACGGCCGGCCGCGGGCTGAGGTCGGCGAGCAGCCCGAGGCGATCGGGGGCGCTCGCGTGTGGGTGCTCCCCAACCCGAGCGGGCTGCAGGCGCACTACCAGTTCGACGACCTCGTGGCCGCCTTCGCAGCGCTGCACCGGGCCGTCGGGGACGCCAAGGCGGGCTGATGTTCAGGCCGTCGTGGCGATGCCGCCGTCGACGGGCAGGACGGCGCCGGTGACGTAGGCGCCCGCCCGCGAGGCCAGGTAGATGGCCGCACCCGCCATGTCGTCGGGTTCCCCGATGCGGCCGAGCGGACAGCTCGCCCGGATGGCGTCGCCGAAGGCCTCGAGTGTCGCCGCCATCATCTTGGACTCGAAGGGCCCGGGGGCGATGGCGTTCACCGTGATGCCGTCGTGGGCGAGCCGCTTGGCGAGCACCCGGGTGAGGTGATGGACGGCGGCTTTGCTGGCCGCGTACGAGTAGGTCTCCATGGCGGGGACGAGCAGCCCGTCGATCGAGCCGATGTTGATGACGCGGGCCGGATCGCCGGGCTTGGCCGCCGCCGCCAGGGCGGGCACGAGGTCACGGGTGAGCGTGAAGACGCCGCGCACGTTGAGGTCGAGCACCCGGTCCCAGGCAGAGTCCGGGAACTCCGCCAGCGGTGCCCCCCAGGTCGCCCCGGCGTTGTTCACGAGGATCTCGAGCTTGCCCTCGCGTTCACTCACCTCCTGGGCAAGGCGGGTGCACTCGGCGGCGACGCTCAGGTCGGCCGGGATGGCAACGCATTCACCGGTCTTCGAGAGCTCGGCGGCCACCGCCTCGCAGACGTCGGCCTTGCGCGAGGAGATGTACACCCGCGCCCCGGCCTCGACGTATCCGCGGGCGATCATCAACCCGATGCCCCGGCTCCCGCCGGTGACCAAGGCCGTCTTGCCCTCGATGGAGAAGAGATCGCGCATCGAGTGACTGTACCGAGAGGCGGCTCGGCGCGGCCGGCCAGTTGCGGCCATCGCCGGCATGGCGCCCGCGTGCTCTCGCGAAGCCGGTGCAACTTGGTAGTCGGTTCCGGACGCATGTGTCCGAAACCCACTACCACGGTCCGACGGGGCCCGGTTCGGGAGGCGGCGACGGCGAACTGTGGTAGTCGGTTCCGGACACATGCGTCCGAAACCCACTACCGAGTTCCTCACCCGCCTCCCGGCGCCTTCAGGCGTCGAGCGCCACCGCCGTCCGCATCGATTCGCCGGCCAGGCGGGCGCCCAGCACGGAGAGCACGGCGCCGAGGACCGCGAGGGCGATCCACACGCCGGCGGCCCCCGAGACCGGGCTCGTGAGCACGGTGTGGCCGGCGGGCGCCGTCAGGGCGCTGCAACCGCTGTAGGCGCGCAGGGCGGCGATCGGCGGCACCGAGGCACAGCCACCCGAGGCGATCAGGTGCCAGGGCTGCAGGATGATCGCCAGGGCGTAGACGGTGAAGGCGGCGGCGAGCGCCACGGTGCAGGCGGCCGTCAGGCGGGCGACGAGCACGCCGGCTCGGATGGCGCCCGTTGCAAGGGGCGCCCGACGGCAGGCCCGTGCGACGAGGACGGCGGCGAGCGTCCAGCCGGCGACGGCCCACACGAAGGCGGCTTCGTGCAGAGCGGGACCGAGGAGGGGGTGGCCGGATGCCCAGGTCAGGTGCACCACCCACCGGTGCGTTCCGGGCGCGCGGGCCCACGAGGCGCTCTTGAGGCCATCCGGGCTCAGCCGGTTGGAGAGCCAGCTGAGGGCGAGCGCCCCGCCGAGGACGAGGACGGGTGCGGCCATGGCTGCCTCGAAGCCGAACCGGCCGGCGCCTCCTGGCACCTCGGGCGTCTGGGCGACGAGCAGCCGCCAGCCGAAGAGGAGGACGATCCCGGTGACGAGCAGAATGGGGAAGAGCACGCCGCCGGCGGTTTCGGCCAGGCGCTGCCCGGCGCTCAGCTGCCCGGCGCCGTTCGTGTAGGCGCCCCGCTCCATCGCAAGGACCACGAGCGGGAGCAGCAGCATGGCCGGCAGCGTTGCGAGCGTCACCGACGCACGCGCCCGCGCCCACCACAGCGACGGCATCGCCGGTGCTCCGCTCCCGCTCAGGCGCGCCCTCAGCGCCCCGGCGACGAGGTCGGGGAGTGCCCGCAGGACGGACCGGTCGTCGAACCGGAGGTCGGTAACGAAGCTCAGCAGATCCTCGCCGTAGCGCTCCCGCCACCACCGAGGGTAGAGGGCGACGGCGGCGCGGGCGAGGAGGGGTACAGCGACGGCCCGGCGCCCTGGCTCCATCTCAGCCATCGGCCGGGCCGCCCGAGGGCATCACCGCGAGCCCGCGGCGGCGCCGCAGCCGGGCCATCGAGGTGGAGGTGACGCGGGAGAGCTCGTCAAGCTGATCGTTGAGGACGGCCAACCCGACAGCTGTCAGCTCATAGGGGCGCCGCCGGTCCTCGGGATCGAGCGCCCGCACGAGCCCGCGCTCTTCCAGGCGAGCCAGGCAGCCGAAGACGGTCCCGGGGCCGAGCGTGAGCCTCGAGAAACCCTCGATGTCCTTCATGAGCGCATAACCGTGCTTGGGTCCGCCGGCGAGGCTCGTGAGCACGAGCAGGCTCGGATCTGGCTTCGGAAAGAGGCGGGTCTTGATCATTCACCTCATGATATATCAGCTCACGTAATATAGCAAGTCGAGTCCGAGGTTGTCTGCGACCCGCCCGAGCAACTCGAGCAGGCGCGATCGCTCCGAAGGGTTGAAGCCTGCGCAGAGCGACGCCTCCCAGTTGCCGGCGAGAAGCGTGGCCTTGTCGAGGGCGCTCGACCCCTTCGAGGTGAGATGGAGCATGCGCGTGCGCCGGTCGGACGGGTGCGGTCTCCGCTCGATGAGCCCCTCCTCCTCGAGGTGGTCCACGAGGGCCACCATCGTGCTGGTGGGGATGGCGACCTGGCCCGCGACCGCTTGCTGTGACTGCCCTTCCTGCCGGGCGACGGCCCCCAGCAAGGCGAATTGGCGGGGTTCGAGCCCGGTGGTGGCCAGGAGCTCGGCGAAGCGGCGAGATGTCTCTTGACCGAGCTGCGACAGGGTATAGCTCACGATCGGCCTAGCTGTCTCGGCCGCTCGTTCGATGGCGCCAGCTCGTCTGGACATGCACACAGTTTAGGCTCGAATAGCTCGACTGGGGATCATTCGGCGTGGAACTGGCATACCCGCTTCGCGGGGCGGGCGACAAGTCGTCGCGAAGTGGGCAACAATTGGCTGTGATGGAGCCAGTCCGGACCGATCCGAGCGGCGAGCCGTTCGACGAGAGCGTCGTGGGTGGCCGGCTCGTGTATGCCGGCGGCGGCGCCCTCGACACGTTGTGCCGGTCGGTGCTCGGGAGCGGTGAGCTGGGTTTCTTGGCGATGAAGGCAGACGGCGAGATCGTGTTCATCAATGCCGCCATGGGCCGTTTGATCGGGCGGTCGCCGGCGGAGTGCGTCGGCCGCAGTGTCATCGAGTGGCTCCATCCCGACGAGCTCGCCCGCGCCGCTGACCTCATGTCGGTGAGCACGGCGGAGCGTCCTCCACCGGGCATGAGCCGCTTCATGGTGGCGCACTCGAACGGGGAGTGGATACCCCTCGAGATCTCGGGCACGACAGCCTGGGACGGCTCCGACCGGCTGCTGGCGATCTACTGCCGCAACGGTGCCCCCCGGCTGGCCATCGAGGAAGTTATGACGATGCTCCTGCACGGGGTGCCGCTTCCCCAGGTGCTCAGGGCCGTCTGCAACGTCATCGAGTGGGACGGTTACGGCACCCACGTGGCCATCAGCTGGTTCGACGGGCAAGGCTTCCAGCAGGTGAGCACGGGCGTGCCCGACGAGATCGGTGGCGCCGCCGCCGCCGAGGGCTCCATCTGGGACCGGAGCCGGGCCATGTGCAAACCCCTGCTGGGCACGTCGACGGCGCTCGATCCGGACCGCCAGGTGCTGGCGAGGCGGCTCGGCGTCTCCGAGATCTGGGTCGTTCCCGTCGCCTGGGAGGAGTCCCACCCACCGGCGACCATCACCATCTGGACCGTCGGCAGCGGTCGCAGCCCCCAGATCCACGCTTACGGCATGGAAGTGGCTCGCAACATGGTCGAGCTGATCCTGCGCTGGAACGACCAGCAGGTGGCCTTGGAGCGAGCAGCTCACTTCGATGCCCTCACGGGCATCGCCAACCGCCGCGTCTTCTTCAAGACCCTCGCCAGCAACGTCGAGGGCGGCGCCGTCCTCTACTGCGACCTCGACCGCTTCAAGCCCGTGAACGACGTGCATGGCCACTCCGCCGGGGACGAGGTCCTGCGGGTGGTGGCCAAGCGCATCGCCGGCAGCGTGCGCGCAGGCGACCTCGTCGCCCGCCTCGGTGGTGACGAGTTCGCCGTGCTCTGCGAGGGTGCCTCACGGGACGACGCCACAGAGGTGGCCGGCCGCATCGAGGCGGCGTTCGCCCACCCGTTCGTGATCGACGGCTCGGAGATCACGGTCGGGATGAGCATCGGGGTCGCCCATAGCACAGGGCCGCTCAACGAAGCCCTCGTCGACGCCGCCGACACCGCCCTGGCGGAGGCGAAGGCGGCCGGGCGGGCCACCTTCCGGGTGGCCCCGTGACGAGCTCCCCCTCATGCTCCCGCAGTGGTACATGCCGCCGGCCATCGTGTTTCGGGACGCTCGCTGGCGCGTCGCCGTCGTCCTTGCCATCGTGTTTGCCCTCCTCATGATCGACGCCTGGGGGCTGTGCAGCACCTACGGCTCGGTCACGCTCGCCTGAAGCTTTCGTGGCTCGGCCATCTCTGCGATGATCTTGGGGAGAACCCTCGCCATCGTCGCAGGCACCTGCTAAGAACGAACACAGGGTCCGTCTGACAAGGAGACCACCGTGGCGCTCGCCAGCAGTGTTACCCATTACTACGCCAGCTCCCTGCTTCTGAGTCTGATCTTCTACGTCATTGGGGCGATCGCCATCGGCGGGGTGCTCCAGAAAGCCGGACAGCCGTTCTGGGCGGGGTTCGTCCCCATCTACAACTACTACCTCATCTTGAAGATCGTCGGTCGCCCCACCTGGTGGTGCTTTCTTTTCATAGGCCTCTTCATTCCAATTCTCGACATCCTTTTCTTGCTCGCGACGCTCGTCCTTTGGATAATCGTGAGCCTCGACTTGTCGAAGAGCTTCGGTCATGACGTTCCGTTCGCCCTGGGACTGATTTTCCTCAATATCATTTTCTTGTACATCCTCTGGCTCGGACAGAGCACCTATCGGGGTCCTTCCGCCCTCGCAGGACGAGGCGGCGGTGGCAATCCCGGCCCACCTGGCCAGTACGGACCGCCCGGCTACGGCCAACCGCCGGGCTACGGCCAACCGCCCGGCTACGGCCAACCGCCCGGTTACGGCCAGCAGCCCCCGACCTACGGCCAACCGCCCAGCTACGGCCAACCGCCCAGCTACGGCCAGCCGCCCCCGGGTTACGGCCAGCAGTCTCAGCCCGGCTATAGCCAGTCTCAGCCCGGATATGGTCCGCCGCCGGGCGACTACGGGCCGCCTCCCTCTTACCCACCGCCTGGCGGGTACCAGCCGCCTCCGGCGTCCCCGCCTCCCGGCGACTACCAGCGCCCCCCGACCGCCCCTCCCCAGGAGGACTCCGAGCCCCCGACTCAGACGCAGTAGCTCGGCTCTGGCCAGAGCTCGGCTGAGGGGCGGCCATCCTGCAGTCCCTCCCCAGGTGAACGGTTCGGCGCCTACCTGGGGTTCTCTGCAATCTTGACGTTAACGTCAAATGCGGGCTGTAGAGTGTGGGACACCATGGCGCTCACCTCCCGCTTCCGCCCGCAACAGACGCTTCCGGGACCGCCGAGCGGGCCTGCAGGGCACCCCGGTCACTTCGACCGGACCGGTCCGGGTGTCCACTACAAGTGGATCGCCTTGTCGAACACCACGCTCGGCATGTTGATGGCGACCATCAATTCCTCCATCACCCTCATCGCCCTGCCGGACATCTTCCGGGGGATCGGTCTCAACCCGCTGGCGCCGGGCAACGTCAGCTACCTGCTCTGGATGCTGATGGGGTTCCTCGTCGTGACGGCCGTCCTCGTCGTGACGTTTGGCCGCATCGGCGACATGGTCGGCCGCGTGAAGATGTACGTGCTCGGCTTCGCCGTCTTCACGCTCGGCTCGATCCTGCTCTCGGTCGTGTGGATGCACGACGCCGCCGGGGCGTCCTACCTCATCGCCATGCGCGTCGTGCAGGGACTCGGTGCCGCCATGTTGATGGCGAACTCTGCCGCCATCTTGACGGACGCCTTCCCGGCCACCCAGCGAGGCCTCGCCCTCGGCATCAACAACGTTGCCGCCATCGCCGGCTCCTTCATCGGTCTCGTCGTCGGGGGCCTCCTCGGACCCGTGGACTGGCGGCTCGTGTTCCTCGTCTCGGTCCCCTTCGGGCTCGCCGGCACGGGCTGGGCGTACCTCAAGTTGGAGGAGCGGGGAGTGCGCAAGCCGGCGAGGCTCGACTGGTGGGGGAACCTCACCTTCGCCTTCGGCCTCGTCGCCGTGCTCGTAGGCATCACCTACGGAATCCAGCCTTACGGGGGGCGCACGATGGGGTGGACCAACCCGATGGTGATCGCCTGCCTCGCGGGCGGCGTCGCCCTCCTCATCGTGTTCTGCCTCGTCGAGCGCCGCGTGAGCGAGCCGATGTTCCACCTCCCCCTCTTCCGCCTGCGCTCCTTCGCCATGGGCAACCTCGCCGCCCTCCTCTCCTCCCTCGGGCGGGGCGGTCTCATGTTCATGCTCATCATCTGGCTGCAGGGGATTTGGCTGCCGCTGCACGGATACTCGTTCGCGCGCACGCCACTGTGGGCCGGTATCTATATGGTGCCCCTCACGGTCGGCTTCCTCGTGTCCGGCCCGATCTCGGGTTTCTTGTCCGACCACTTCGGCGCGCGGCCCTTTGCCACACTCGGCATGATCATCTCGGCGGCGGCCTTCTTCGCCCTCGAGAAGCTGCCGGTCAATTTCTCCTACGCGTGGTTCTTCCTCCTGCTCCTCCTGCTCGGTCTGTCGATGGGACTGTTCGCCTCCCCCAACCGGGCCCAGGTGATGAACAGCCTGCCCCCCGGTCAGCGGGGTGTCGGCAGCGGCATGAGCGCCACGTTCCAGAACTCCGCCATGGTGCTGTCGATCGGGGTGTTCTTCAGCCTCATGGTCCTCGGTCTCGCCGCCAGCCTGCCCCGGCACCTCGCCACGGGGCTGCTCTCCGCCGGGGTGCCAGCGAGCCAGGCCATGCGGATCTCCCATCTTCCGCCGGTCGGCACCCTCTTTGCCGCCTTCCTCGGCTACAACCCGATGGGCGTGCTCCTCGGCCCGACGCTCCATCACCTCTCCGCCGCCCACGCCGCTCAGCTCACGAGCCGCAGTTACTTCCCCAGCCTCATCGCCGCCCCCTTCCACGCCGGCCTGGGGAAGGCCTTTGACTTCGCCGCCGGCACCTGCCTTGTCGCCGCCGCCTCCTCCTGGCTGAGCGGGGGAAAGTACGTCCACGGCCTGCACGGGGCGACGGCGCCTGCGCGGTCTGATGGCGTCGTCGAGGCGGTCGAAGCGATGGGAGCGGGATCGGTGCGGCTCGAGACGGTGGAGGCGGCGGGCGTGGACGGCGACGGTACCCGCCAGGGCCGGCCCGGCACGGTGGCGCGATGAGCGCTACGGCGGTGCCGGAGGCCCCTGCCGGCGAGGCCAAGCTCCTCTCCATCGGTGAGGTCGCCGAGCTGCTCGGGACGACGACGCGGACGCTGCGCTACTACGAGGAGCTGGGGCTCGTCTCCTCCTCGCGCCAGAGCGAAACGGCCCAGCGGCGCTACGGGCCGGACGAGATCGAACGCCTCCGCCGCGTCCGCGAGCTGCAGACGCTCCTCGGGCTCGAGCTCGACGAGATCGCCGAGCATCTCGAGGCCTCCGATCGCCTCGACGGGCTGAAGGCGGAGTACATCGCCGGCCCTCTGCCGGAGCGGCGGGACGAGATCCTCCTCGAGGGCCTCGTCATCCTCGAGCGGCTGCGCGAGCGCGTGCGCG